>CAJMEU010000081.1 GCA_905212515.1 uncultured Oscillospiraceae bacterium
GCCGCACAAGCAGCACCACCGCGATCACCAGAATGCCAAAGCAGCTTCCCCAAATGTATGCGTAAGGTTCTAAGATCGGCTGAAGGAATTTAACCCCAGCCTGTATCAATAACACCGATATAATAAAGCACTTTGCGGGCGAGGAAGCATGGTACCCGCCCATACGCTTACGGAACAAAATGAAACCCACATAAAAAATCAGGCTCTCGCCCACCGTATGCGTAAAGGCCCCTATTAGAAGGATCGCAATGAAAACCAGTGCCTTTTGGATGCGCCGTTCCACCGCGTAGACGCACCAGTCGTACAGCTTATCTGAAATATATTGTTTCCGAACAAAAAAAGATGCCACCGAAATGGCCATACCGTGCACCATATCAGCGCCTCCTTCTTGGCCATACGATAGCATCTTCTTTTATCAAATACAACAAAAACAACATAAACAACAGGTTTTTCGTCACAAACAGCAGGTCCGCGCCGGACAGAAGTATGCGCTCCGTGTACAAGTTTCACGACAGGAGGGTGGTGAACTGAAACCATCCTTCCGTGGAGCACACCACATAGTCCAGCCCGTATTTCTCCAAAGTGCGGCGCACGTTGGGCAGGCCGTAGCCATGTTCCTCGCTGTGGTCTTTGGTGGTGGCCACCGTGTTGTTCACAATGTGTGCCGTGCCCCGCATGGTGTTGCGCACCGAAAGCAGCGTCTCCTCCTCCCGTTTCTCGAACTTCACCGAGATGAACCGCTCCCCTTCCTCCACCTGGGACGCCGCTTCAATGGCGTTGTCCAGCACATTGGCCAGGATGGTCACGATATCCTTGTCCTCAATGGGCAGGTCGGCCAAATTGTTGATCTGGAACATCATCGTCACGCCGGCCCGTTTGGCCGCGTGATATTTCTGGTTCAGCACCGCGTCCACAAAGGGGTTTTGGTGCTGACCACGATCACCGAAACGCTGACGGCGCTCGCCAGGCTTTGGACATAGGCGCGGGCCTCTTCTGTGCGGCCGCCGCACAGCAGCTCCTGCACCGTCTGCAATTGGTTGCGGAAATCGTGTACCAAAGCCCGCTGCTGCGTATAGGCATTGTTGATGGCAACGGCGGCGCCCATGGCGGACTGCGCGTTCTGCGCCAAAATTTTTGCTTCCGTCGCCGCTTGGCGTTCCTGTTCCATTTTATCCTGCAAGATCACTTGGCCAATATTGGCGGCCAGCAAAAACATACAGTCCGCCAGCAGCCACAGCGAGACTTCGTTGCTTTTCATCGAATAATCCACCAGCAGGATCAACGTGACGATGCTGCACAGCGGCATCAGCAGAAAACCCATCCATTCTACCGTCGTCAGTCGGATGGTCTTGTCTTTGGCCCGCCCTTTCAACAATTTCCTGCAAATGACAATGATGGTAAAAATCATCAGCATATTGAAGAACATGACCACCAGATACCCGGCCGGAGAACCGTACAATTCCTGCTGCGATTTTTTCGATAAGATCATCAGGAAAATCACGCTCATATATCCAATTACATAGTTGATGATCTGATAGCCAATCGCGCAGAAAAATTTCTTGATTGGATGCCCTTTATAAGAAACTAGTGCTAAAATATAAATCGTTACTAGAATAAAAGCATATTTTGCGATTGAAGTTCCATGAAACCAGGGAGAGAAATTAATAAACCCATATTGTATAACGTAAGTGGCCGCAAGAGAAATTATAAAATCTCGTCGTGATAATTGCCTCTCTAACAAAATATCATAAACCAAAACACATGCCAGCATATCAACTAAAATGTTAATAGCTGTAAGGATATTCCCTAACGCGTCCAGTGGAATCACTCTTCCACCCCTTTCCACTTCGTATAGATTGCGCGCACGGCGCTGTAATTCTTTACGCCCACCGCCAGCTTTTCGCCGGTGGACAGCTTTGCCTCGTAGTTCTTGATCACGGTGATATGCCGCATGTTCACCAGGAACCCGCGGTGGATGCGCAAAAAGCCCTTGCCCGCCAGCTCCTCCTCAATGCTGCTGATGCGTTTGCGCGCCCGGTACACCATGCGCTCCTTTTCCTGGACATGCGCGTCCACGCCCGCGCCCCGGCTTTCAAAGTAAAGAAGCTTGTGCAGGGGAATGTGGACCGTCTCTCCCTCCACGATGCGCAGCGGGTACAGGTCCCGCAGCACCTGGGCCTGGTCCATCGCGGCGGCCATACAATACTTGAACGAAACGTCTAAGTCGCTTTTCAGCAGATAGCGGAACGCCGACACCTCGTAGCCCCTGGTCGCGGACCCCACCAGCCCGGAGACGTAGATCAGCAGGGCGTTCTTGTTTTCCTCCCGCAGTTTGTACGCCACTTCAATGCCGTCGCATTCCTTCATCCCCACATCCAGAAACACCACGTCCCAGCCGGCCAGGTCGCTGCTTAAAAATGCGCCGGGCTGCAGATAAGTTTTCACGTCCACATCCATGTGCTGTGTGCGAAAATAGGTCAAAGCCAAATTTTTCATCTTTTCTGCAAATACCGGCTCGTCATCGATCACGGCAATTTTCAACATCCTGGTTAAGCCCTCCTCCTTGTGGCAAACATTTGGGCATTTGCGCGGTTTGAAAAGACAGAAAACGACAATTTTCTCGCTTTTCCTCGATAATTATTTATTATATCACAGAACGATACCAATCAGAATGGCGCAGTGGGCCAACCGGGCACTTTTTTATCGACTTTTTCCCCCTATCGTCGCCTTTACTGTACAAATTGCGGCAAAAAAGCTTCCAAAACCGCGTGCCGATACGCGGTTTCGGAAGCTTTTTCTCTTTTATTTTCTATTTTTCGCCGGGCACACGGCTGACGGTCAGCACCGCGCGGGCGCCCTGCCCGGTATTGCCAAGCTCCAGCCGGCCGCCGTGGCGGCCCGCCGCTTGCCGGGCAAAGTACAGCCCCAGGCCCTGGTGGCCGCCCTGGGGGCGGGCCGCGTCGCTGGTGTACAGCGCCTCGCCCGCCTTGGCCAGCGCCTCGGGCGAAAAGCCGGGCCCCGTGTCCTCCACAATAAAGGCCACCTCCCGCGCCTCGGCCTCCACCCGCAGCGTGATGCGCCCGCCCGCGGGCGTATAGCGCGCGGCGTTGTCCAGCAGATTCAGCAGGGCGCGGGTCAGCTCCTGCCGCTGGGCGGGCACGGCCAGGTGGGGCACGCCCCCCGCCTCGAACACGATGCCCCGCGGCGTGCACAGCCCCTTGGCCTCGCCCACCACCGCTTCCACCAGCGGGGGCAGGGGCACGGTCTCCAGCGGCGCGTCCTCAGCGCCGGCGCTGACGGCCCGCAGGCGGCCCACGTACCCTTCAGCCCGGCGGGTGCTGCGCAGGATGGCCTCCACGCTGTCCTTCTGCGGGGCGGTCAGGGGTTCCTCGGCCAGCAATTCGGCGTTGCCGCCGATGACGGTCAGGGGCGTTTTCAAATCGTGGGCCAGGGCGGCGATCTGGTCGGTCCGCTGCTGCTCCATCTCCCACTGGGCTTTCAGCGAGCGGGCCAGCTCCTCCCGCAGGGTGTCCATGGTGGCCAGGGCGTCCCCAAATTCCCGCACGCGGGACCTTGCCGCGGCTGCCGCCGACACGTCCCCCGCCGCGATGCGGGCGCCGGCGTCGGCCAGAAGCTGCGCATCCCGCCGCAGCAGCCGGGCGTAATGGCGGGTGACCAGGCCCACGGCCAACAGGCACGCCGCGGCCAGCGCCCCCAGCCAAAGCAGCTGGAAATCGGGCCAAACGCCGCGCAGGGCCGGGTTCACATACACCAGCGTGTAGGCGTAAAAGCAGGTGAACCAGGTCCCGTCGGCCAGCTGTGCCGAGCCCTCGTAGGTGGTGTACAGCGCCTCTTTCACCCGCTGGCCCGCGCCCCAGGCCGCCAATTGTTTTTCGCTGAGATTGGTGGAGAGCACCCAGGGCTCGCCCTCCCCCGCGCCGATCTGCCCCGGCGCCGGCCCCTCGTACAGCACGTACCGCATGGGCTGGGGCAGGGCGTCCGGGTCAAAGGTGTCCGCCGTCCAGCCCGGCACCAGGTTCGCGGCGTCCAGCCAGGCCTGGCTGCCCGCGTTGGCCAGATAGATGAAGCCCAGATTGACCAGCATTTCCAACAGCAGGAACCACAGCACCGCCAGCGTCAGGCAGATGCCGCCGGACAGCAGCAGATAGCGCACGAACACGCCGCGCAGGGGCACGCCTCTCACTCGCTTTTCCATTTGTACCCGATCCCCCAGACTGTCTCGATGGGCGAAGGCCCGGCCGGAGCCAGCTTCGCGCGGATGTTTTTCACATGCTCGGTGACGGCGGATTCGTCGGCCGTGCCGTCGTAGCCGAACACGGCCTCGTAGATCTGCTCTTTGCCGAAGGTCTGGCCCGGGTGGGTGGCCAGGTATTCGCAGATGGCGTACTCGCTTTTGGTCAGCCTGATGGGCGCGTCCCCGAAGTAGACGGCCTTTTCGGCCAGGTCAAAATCCAGGTTCGCCCGGCGCAGGCGGCTGCGGGGCGTGCGCTGCTGGCGGCGCAGGTGGGCCGCCACCCGGGCCCGCAGCTCGGCCACGCGGAAGGGCTTCATCAAATAATCGTCCGCCCCAAGGCCCAGGCCCAGCAGCACGTCGGCCTCGGCCGTTTTGGCGGTGAGGAACAGGATGGGGCAGTCCGCCAGGGCGCGGATGCGCCGGCAGGTGGCAAAGCCGTCCTCGCCGGGCATCATCACGTCCAGCAAAATACAGTCCGCCCAGCGGCAGTGCTGCTGGGTGACGTCCCCGCCCCGGGCCAGGGCTGTCACCTGATGGCCGTCCCGCTCCAGGGCGGCTTTCAGCAGCGCGCGCAGGTCTTCTTCATCGTCGACAACCAGGATATGGGCCATGGCGGCGCCTCCTTCAAGGTCAGTGGATCACAAGATACAGCGCCCAGGACAGGGCGTACAGGATATAGACATGGGCGGGGTAAAACACGTAGAACAGCGCCTTCAGCCCACGGCCGCGCCGGCCGTTGTACAGGGCCAGGGGCACCACGGCCAGCAGCTCCATCCACTCGTAATACTGGGTGAACAGGGTGGTGAAGGACTCGCCCCCGCGCACGACCATGTACCCGATGAACACAAAATCGTACAGGAACACGAAGGTGCCCCAGGCGGCCAGCTGCAGGCCCCGGCGTTTGCGGAACACATACAGCAAAATGCCGCTGACCAGCGTGACGATGCCGCCCTCGCCGAACATCCACGAGGGCAGGAAGGTGTAACAGGAAAAGCCCAGGAACGTCTCGATGCCGGGCACGGCGTTGAACAGCAGCGCCGAGCCGAAGGGCCACAGCAAGGCGCCCAGCAGGGCGGCCAGGCCGGGCAGGAAACGGCGGGCGCACAGCCAGTCGATGCCCTGCCAGATTACCAGCAGCACCATGAAATCGGTGAAGATACCGTTGCGGGGGTAGAAGCCGTCGGGCCGGTTGAAGAAGCCGCCGTATTGCATGAAGAAGCGCAGCGCGCCCATGGGAATGGCCACGGCGGCGATGCGCAGGAAATAGCGCCCCCGGCTGCGGGTGTGGGAAAAGCCCTCGACCACGCAGAACAAAAAGATGGGCGCGGCCAGCCGCCCGGCCATGCTGAACCATTCGGGGATGAGGCCGGTGAAACCGAAGAAATAGTGGATGTGGTCCAGCACCATCAGGACCAGGGCCAGCACTTTCAGCCCGGTGCCGGTGAAGCCCGCAAAGCTTGTTTTCTGGCGGATCGTTTCCATAAAAGCAACACTCCTTTTTAGGCGTGTTGACATAAGACAACATCGGTTTTGGCTGGCGTTTTTGGCGCCTGGCGTGTTCAAAAAGTTCGGTAATCCGTCAGGATTGCCGAGCTTTTTTCGCACCCTATCCATCCAAAAACGCCGGGCCAATCCTTGCCGCGCAGGATGATGCGCGGCATTTCGCTGCGCGAAACCGGACAGTTTGCTCAAAGGCCCCACTGGGGCCTTTGCCGCCTGCGGCGACCGCAAAACTGCTGTGCACTTCTGGGAAGGCAATTTTTGATGCAGAGCAAGGAAAATCCACGCAGGCACTTTGTGGTTGTCAAGCTGTGCGGTGGCGAAGCCACGAACAGTCCAGTGGACTGTTCGAGCACACCGTGCGGTTTTGCCGCTTCGCGGCAAAATGCGGGCTATGCTTTTGTCCCGCAAGCACGCTTGACGCCGCACTGCGCGAAAATTGCCTTCCAGAAGCGATGTTTTCTTATGTCAACGCGCCTTATGTTGCTTCCAGGATACCGGGCAATTCTAAGGAAATCGTAAGGGGCGGAAAAATTTTCGGTTCGCCTTATTATACCGCGCCCGAAGGCCGTGGGCAACCGCTTTTCAGGCCTTGTCCGCAAAGCCGTCCGCTTTGTCCGCCCCGGGCCGTTATACTGGAAGGTGGAAGCCGCAAACGGCTTTCCAAAAACGGCCGCGCCCCGGGCGGGGCGCCGGATGCGGACGGCGCGAGGGCCCCGGCGCGGCGGGAGAGGATGATGACGACGACGAGCAAAAGACAAACGGCGGGCGGCAAACACAGCCGGAAAGCGCCGCCCATCCCCGGGCCCGAAAGGGCCCTGGCGCGCCTGTGCCGGGGGTACTCGTACCGGGAGCAGGTGTGGGAAAAGTGCAAGGCGCCCGTGCTGGACGCGGAGGGCCGCAAGGTGGGCGAGCGGGAGGAGCTGCAGGTGGTGGAACTGAAAAAGCAGCGCCCGCCGGACCTGGAGGCCATCAAGCTGTGGCACAGCCTGAACCGTCCCGCCGCCGGCGGGGCCGCCGCGCCCCTGTACGTGGTGGACGACGTGGGGCCCGGCCATGGCGGCGGGGACTGACGGCCCGCGCCGCCCGGCGGTGCGGCTGAGCGGGCTGATCGCCCCGGCGTATCGGGCCCTGCACCGGGATATCCAGCGCCACGGCCACACCCACTATGTGCTGACGGGCGGGCGCGGCAGCGGGAAATCCAGCTTTGCGGCGCTGGAGGTGTGGCTGATCCTGCTGCGCCATCCGGACTGCCACGGCCTGGTGCTGCGCAAAACGGCGGCCAGCCTGCGCCACAGCGCGGTGAACCAGTATTTGTGGGCCGCCGGGCGGCTGGGCGTGACGGACGCGGTGTACAGGGCGGGCGAAAACGCCATCCTGCGCCGCGGGACCGGGCAGATGATCCTGCTGCGCGGCGCCGACGACTGGACCAAGCTGAAGAGCCTGAAGATGCCCTTCGGACGGGTGGCGGCGGTGCACTTTGAAGAGCGGGACCAGTTTGCCGGGCGCGCGGAGCTGGACGGCATCCTGCGCACGGTGATGCGGGGCGGCGGGGATTTTTGGAGCTTTGAGACCGGCAACCCGCCCCCGCGGCCCGGCCATTGGGCCAACGCCGAACGGGCGGCGCTGGCGGCGCGGCCGGACTACCTTCTGCACCACAGCGACTACCGGGCCCTGCCCGCCGCCTGGCTGGGCGGCGCCTTTTTGGCCGAGGCCGAGCAGGCGCGCGCGTCCAACGAGGCCGCCTGGCGGCGGGACTACCTGGGCGAGGTGGGCGCGGACAGCGGCCTTGTATTCGGCAACGTGGAGCTGCGGGACATCACGGAGGGAGAGATCGCCGGGTTCGAGCGGGTGTACCGCGGGGTGGACTGGGGCTTCTGGCCCGACCCCTTCGCCTACGTGGAGGCGGCCTGGGACCCGGCGCGGCGCACGGTATACCTCTTCGGCGAGGAGACGGCCTTCCGCCTGTGCAACGAGGACGCGGCCGCCCTGCTGAAGGCCCGGGGCGTGGGCGGGCGCGACACGGTGTGGGCCGACGCGGCCGAGCCGAAAAGCATCGCCGCCTTCCGCCGGCTGGGGCTTTTGTGCCGGGCGGCGGGCAAGGGCCGGGGCAGCCTGCAGTATTCGCTGCGGTGGCTGGCCGGGCTGCGTGCCATCGTCATCGACCCGGCCTGCTGCCCCGAGACGGCGCGGGAGTTCGGCAATTACTGCTATGTGTGCGACCGGGACGGCCGCCCCACCGGCGACGCGCCGGACCGGGACAACCACCACATCGACGCGGCGCGCTACGCGCTGTGGAGCGTGTGGGCCAGAAGCTGACCGGCGCAGGGAGAGGGGCCGGCCGGCGGGGAAAGCGCCGGGAAAGCCCCGTCGCGGCCCTGCCGGGCGGCCCCGGAAAGGAGACAACTTGACACAGACATTGGAACGGATCATCGGCACGGTGCGGGCCATGTTCGCCGCCGGGGGCCCCGGCGCGCCGGAGCTGGACCGGGGCCTTGATTTGTTGGAGGCGCCGCGCCGCTGGCTGCGGCTGTTCGCGGGAAATCCCCCCTGGGCGGACGCGCGCAGCCTGGGCCTGCCGGCGGCCATCGCGGCCGAGGTGGCCCGCCTGACCACGGTGGAGCTGGCGGGCCATATCGCCGGCGGCGCGCGGGCGGCCTTCCTGGACGAGCAGCTGCAGCCCGTGCTGGCGGCCCTGCGCGGCCAGTGCGAATTCGTGGCCGCCTGCGGCGGCATCATGATGAAGCCCTATGTGGCGGGCGGGCGCGTGGCCGTGGACTTCGTGCTGCCCGGCGGCTTTATCCCCACCCAATGGGACGGGCAGGGGCGCATCACCGGGGCGGTGTTCCTGGAGCGTTTCAGCCAGGGCGGCGCGGACTACACGCGCCTGGAGCACCATCGCCTGACGGACGAGGGCTACGTGGTGGAGAACCGGGCCTTTTGCGCCGGCAAAGGCGGGGGCCTGGGCAGGGAGACGCCCCTGGCAGCCGTGCCGCGCTGGGCGGCCCTGAGCCCCCGGGTATGCCTGGCCGCCGAAGACGCGCCGGCCGGGCCGCTGTTCAGCTACTTCAAGCTGCCCTTTGCCAACGCGGCCCAGCCGGGCAGCCCCTTGGGCGTGGCGGTATACGGGCGGGCCGAGAGCCTTTTGGAGGAGGCGGACCGCCAGTACGAGCGCCTGTTGTGGGAATACGAGGGCAGCGAGCTGGCCGTGGACGCCAGCGTGGGCGCGCTGGACGTGCAAAACGGCGAGGCCCGCCTGCCCCGGGCCAAGAGAAGGTTGTTCCGCGAATTGGCCGTGACCGGCGCGGACGGCGGCGACCTGTACCGGGTATTCAGCCCGGCCATCCGGGACGAAAGCCTGCTGCGGGGGCTGGACAGCCTTTTGAAGCGCATCGAATTCGCCTGCTGCCTTTCCTACGGCACGCTGAGCGACCCCCAGGCCGTGGCCAAAACGGCCGAGGAGATCAAGATGTCGAAACAGCGCAGTTATTCGGCGGTGTGCGACATCCAAAAAAGCCTGGAGGGGGCCCTGCGGGACCTGGTGCGGGCCATGGACGCCTACGCCACCCTGTACGGCCTGGCGCCGGAGGGCGGATATGAGGCGGCCTTCCATTTCGGAGACGGCGTGGCCGTGGACACGGACACCGAGCGCGCGCAGATGCGCCTGGACTGCCAGGCCGGCGCGGCCGCCTGGTGGGAATACCGGGCGAAATTTTACGGCGAGAGCGAGGAGGAGGCCCGGCTGCGGGCCGACGAGGCGCGGAAAGGAGACGGAGCATGAACCTGGAGGAGCTTTGCGCGCTGGGCCTGGACGAGGACGCCGCGGGCCGGGTGCTGGCGCTGCACGGCCGGGCGCTGGAGGAGCAGCGGGACCGGTATGAAGCACAGGCCGCGGCCCTGCAGGGGGAGCTGGAGGCCCGCCGGCGGGCCGAGGCCACCCGGCGGGCGGCCGAGGGGCTGCGGTTTTCCTCGGACAGCGCGCGGCGCTGCTTTTTCACCGACCTGGAGCAGGCGGCGCTGCCTTTGACGGAGGACGGCGCGCTGGCGGGCTTCGCGGCGTTCGCGGAGGAATTTTGCCGCAGGGACCCGGCGGCCCTGCGCGGGCCGGACAGCATGCCCCTGTTCGTTTTGCCGGGCGGGGGCATGACGGCCGGAGAGGACGAGACGCTGCGGCGGGCCTTCGGCCTGTGAGCGGCGACGGACAAATTAAAGGAGGATGTTATGAATACCATCGAACTTGCGAAAACTTATGTGCCCATGCTGGACGAGGTGTACGCCCAGGCGTCGCTGACCGCGCGCCTGGACGGCGACGGCGCCCTGTGCAGCCAGGGCGCGGGCGCGGGGGAACTGATCGTGCCCATGATGACCATGCAGGGCCTGGGCGACTACGACCGGGGCGGCGGCTACGCCGACGGCGACGTGACGCTGAAAAACACCACCGTGCAGTGCAATTTTGACCGCGGCCGCATGTTCAGCGTGGACAGCCTGGACAACGCCGAGACGGCCGGCGTGGCCTTCGGGCGGCTGGCGGGCGAATTTATCCGCACCAAGGTGGCGCCGGAGCTGGACGCCTTCCGCTTTGCCCAGTATGCGGGCAAGGAGGGCATCGGCACCGCCAGCGGCGCCCTGGCCGACGGCAAGGCCGTGGTGGCCGCTTTGCGCGCGGCGCTGACGGCCATGGACGCGGGCGAGGTGCCGCCCGAGGACCGGCACCTGTTTATCCTGCCGGAACTGCTGGCCCTGGTGGAGGACCTAGACACCACCGCCTCCCGCGCGGTGCTGCAGAATTTTGCCAGCATCACCCGGGTGCCGGGCCAGCGCTTCCACACGGCCATCACCCAGCGCGACGGCGTGAGCGAGGGGCAGCTGGACGGCGGCTTCGTGCCCGGCGGCAAGGCCATCAACTTTATGGTGGTGCACAAGCCGGCGGTGATCCAGTTCCAGAAGCACGCGGCGCCCAAGATCATCAGCCCGGAGCAGAACCAGAAGGCGGACGCCTGGAAATACGGCTACCGCAACGTGGGCGTGGCCGACGTATATGCGGGCAAGCTGGCGGGCGTGTACTGCCACACTGTGAGCTGATGGAACGGCCGGACTATGTCTTTTACCGGGATGCCTACGGCGGCGCGCTGCTGGGGGAGGAGGACTTCACCCGGCTGTGCCGCCGGGCGGGAGAGCGGCTTTCGGCCGACACCTTCGGCCGGTGCGAGACGGCGGGCGCGGAGGTGCGGGGGCGGATCGATTTGTGCCTGTGCGCCATGGCCGAGGCCCTGGCCGAGGGCGAGCGGGGCCAGGACCGCCTGACCGCCGAGAGCCTGGGCAGCTGGAGCCGCAGCTACCGGGCGGCCGGCGGCAGCGGCGACGGCGCGGCGCGGGCCGAGCGGCTGTACCTGGCCGATACGGGCCTTTTGTACCGCGGCGCGGGGAGGTGGCGTTATGTTTGAGGACAAGGTGACGCTGCTGTGCCGCTTCGGCCCCGCCCGGGCCGAGGCCTTCAGCCCCTGGGTGCTGACGGGCGTGCACTGGGCGGGCGTGGCCGGCCTGCGCGCCGCCCCCGGCGCCGGATATCGCCGGGCCGAGGGGCTGCTGGTGGTGCCCTATGCCGCGGCGGGCGGGTATGTATCCCCTGCCGCCTGGGAGCAACTTTCACCCGAAGAGCGGGGCGGGCATTTCACCCTGCGGGCGGGGGACGCGGTGTGCCCCGGCGGCCTTCTGCCCGGCGAGGGCGAAAGCCCCGCGGCCTTTTTGGCCCGCACGTCCCACTGGGTGATTGAGCAGGCGGCGGAGTATCCCCACGGGCCCATGGCCCATTTCGAGGCGCTGTGCGGCGGCCGGGAGGCCCGGCTATGAGCGCGCGGGAGGCCCTGCGCGCCCTGCTGGAAAGCCTGCCCGCCTGCGAGGCGCTGTGCCCGGATGGCATCTTCACCGAGGCCGGCGCCGGAGCGCGCGGCGGGGCGCTGTGCCTGGAAGAGGAGCTGGGGCGCACGGAGGACATTTTGGGCCAGGTGACGCGCCGGCTGCGCTGGCGGCTGTGGCTGCCCCGGTGCGCCGGGGGCGAGGAGGCCCGCGCCGCGCTGGCGGCGGGGTGCGAGCGCCTACGCGCCGAGGCCCTGCGGGCCGGGACGAGTTTTGACGCGGTGGAGATGACGCCTCTTCGCCTTGCCCGCCTGGACGGCGGGACAGGCGCGTTTTATGTGGACATCACGACCACGAGTACGGAAAGGAAAGAAGCAAATGGCTGAGAAGAAGCAAAAGATCAAACGCTCCCGCTTCGCGCTGTTTTTGAACACGGCGCCCGGCGCGGAAAAACCCGTTTGGAGCCTGGTGGGCGACGGCGTGACGGAGCTGTCCATCGCCTATAACCCCCAGACCAGCGAGGCTGTGTACATCAACCAGGATTCTGGCACCACGGACGTGGAGAGCTACAAGCCCACCATCGCCACGCCGATGACGGCCATCAAGGGCGACGAGGTGTTCGAGTTCGTGGACGGGCTGCGGGTGGGCCGCAAGGTGCTGAGCGACTGCGTGACCGAGTGCCTGCTGGTGTACCTTTACAAGGAGGAGCAGAGCGGCGCCTGGCCGGCGGAGAAAAACGCCTGCGCGGTGCAGATCGACGAGTTCGGCGGCGCGGGCGGCGAGAGCGCCAAGCTGAGCTTTACCATCAATTTGCAGGGCGACGCCGTGCAGGGCACGTTCAGCCCCGCGACGAAGACCTTTACCGCAGTTTGACACCAGCCCCGGGGGCGGCCGGCGCCCCCCCCGGCCCAGAGGAAAGAGGGAGCACCGGGCCGGGAGCGAAGGAGCACCCC
>CAJMEU010000082.1 GCA_905212515.1 uncultured Oscillospiraceae bacterium
GCCAAATGCAAAAACCCCCCCCACGACAAGTTTTGCGCCCCGGGTGAAACGTATGAGTTTCCGTTGAGAAAACAAAACGGGCGAACGGGCCCGGCGGTTTCGCCCTTGCTGTATTTTAAACCCGCTTGATCCCCGTGGCTGTCTTACGCCAGCCCGGCCACGTACTCCTGGGCCATCTTGCTGGCCACGGCGCCGTCGGCCGCGGCGGTGACGATCTGCCGCAGGGGCTTTGTGCGGATATCGCCCACGGCGAACACGCCGGGCACGTTGGTGCGCGTGTCCTCGCCCGCGGCGATGTAGCCGCCCGGGCCCATCTCCACCTGGCCTTCCACCAGGGCAGTCTCCGGCTTGCGGCCGATGGCCACGAACAGACCGTCCACCGTCAGGGTGCTTTCCTGGCCGGTCTTGACATTTGCCAGGCGCAGGCCCGTCAGCCGCCCGTCATGCAGCAGTTCCTCGATGCGGCTGTCCCACACATATTCCACGTTGCCCGCCTTCTCCAGCGGGGCCAGGTAGCTGCGCTCGGCCCGCAGGGTGTCGCGGCGGTGCACGATGTACACTTTTTGACAGATCTTCGACAAGGTGAGGGCGTCCTCGGCGGCCGAATTGCCGCCGCCGGCCACGGCCACCACCTTGCCCTTGTACTGCATGCCGTCGCAGGTGGCACAGTAGGCCACGCCCTTGCCGCGCAGTTCCTCTTCCTGGGGCAGCCCCAGCATGCGGGGCGAGGCGCCCATGGCCAAGATCACCGCTTTGGCGCGGTACTCGTGCTTGCGCGTGCGCACCAGCTTGGGGCTGGCGGCCAGGTCCAGTTCCTTGACCTCTTCATAAGCGGTGACGGCGCCGGCCTTCTCGGCCCCGCGCTGCATCTTTTCACCCAGCTCGAAGCCGTCCACGCCATCCTCGAAGCCGGGATAATTCTCCACATTTTCCGTGGTGGCCATCTGGCCGCCGGGGCTGAGCATCTCCACCACCAGGGTGGACAGGCCCGCGCGGGCCGCGTACAGGGCCGCCGTATAGCCGCCGGGGCCGCCGCCCACCACGATCACGTCATACAGTTCCATGGTCTCTTTCCTTTCGTGTTTATGTACGGGGCGGCGCCCCGCACGTCAGGCCTTTTGGCCGTCCATCCAATCCTCAATGGCGCCCTGGCTGCCCGGGGCCACCAATACCTCGCCGTGCCGGCCGTTCTGGAAGTAGAACAGGGCCGGGATGGTGTCCACCTTATACTGCTCGGCCAGGGCGGGGGCGTCGTCCACGTTTACTTTCACGATCTGATAGCCCTCGGCCTCCTCGGCCATACGGTCCAGCACCGGGTTCAGCCGGCGGCAGTAACCGCACCAAGGCGCCCAAAAATCCACCAAGACCGGCTGCTGGGACTGCAGCACCGCCTGTTCAAAATTATCGCTCGTCGCATGAATGATCTCCATTGTCAAAAACCTCCTTGTGGTTTGCTATAGTCACAGTATACGCCATTTCGGCTGCAAAATCCGTGACCAAGTCACACAAGGCGCCCGGCTTACAGATCCTGCAGGTCCATCTTGCTCAGCTCTTTCCTGCGGACCTTTTTTCTGCGCGCCACAAAATAGATCAGCAGCAGGATCAGGGTAAAAATATTGCCGCGCAGCAGCCCCAGCAAAATCATGCCCACCATCTGCCAAGCGGCGGCATCCACGGGCGTCACCAGGCTGAACACCAGCACCAGGCTGTACAGAAAGCACAGCGCCGGCAGCACCAGGCCGGGCCAAGGGCTCTGCTGGCGCGCCAGCCAG
This sequence comes from uncultured Oscillospiraceae bacterium, assembly GCA_905212515.1. Lineage (GTDB taxonomy): Bacteria > Bacillota > Clostridia > Oscillospirales > Ruminococcaceae > Ruthenibacterium. The sequence goes on from CAJMEU010000082.1 coordinate 1,773, forward strand.
CGCTGCAGGAAACACAGCCCCACCGCCCCGAGGAGCAGCAGCAGCAAAATAAGAAGCGTCGACGTAATGGCCATGGTTCATTCCTCCTTTTGTTTGCGGTAGGCCCCGATCAGCAGTTTGGCGGTGTCCACGTCCAGTTTGTCGTCCACGGCCAGCCGCTTGATCAGCGCCACATAGGGGTCTGCGGCGCGGCTTTCACCCAGCTGGATCTTCTGGATCAGCCGGTCCAGCCGCAGGCGCACGGTGGGATAGGTGACACTGTACTGGGCCGCCACCTCCTTCAGGCTGCCGGACGCCAGCAGGAAACGCCGGATAAAGGCCATATCCTCCTCCTCCAGCTCCGCCATCCACGCGGGCACTTGTTCGATCGCCATCGGGCATCCCTCCCTTTGCTTTTATTATAACTTGAATTTTATTAAAGTCAATATTTAATTTTATTAAAATTAAAATGAAAACAAAAAAGCCACCTCTCTGCGAAGTGGCTGCAAGTGCCTGTCTGTTACAGCTGCACCCAATAGCGCTGGGTCCAGTGGCCGTCGGCCTCGTCCCAGCGCTCATCCTCCAGCACGCCGCCGGCCTTTTGGATGGTGCGGGCGCTGGCCAGGTTCTCCCGGTCACAGGTGATCAGCAGCCGGGGGATGCCCATCTGGCGGGCGATGGGTTTGAGCAGCTCCACCATTTGGGCCGCGTAGCCGCGGCCCCGCTCGGACGGGCGCACGCTGTACCCCGCGTGGCCGCCCGTCTCCAGCAGGCGGGGGTTCAGCTCGTGACGGAAATTCAGCATGCCCACGACGCGGCCGTCGCTTTCGCGCACGGCCAGGTACTGGGTACCCGGCACGAAGCCCGGCGGGCAGCACTCTTTGCGGGCGTAGGCGCGGAAATGGGCCAAAAAATCCGCGTAGCACAGTGCCTCGCCCAGGTTGGACATGCCGTTGGGCTCGTCGCCGTGGGCCAGGTATTCGGCGCGGTATTCCATCACCGCGGCCTCGTCCCCTTCGTCGGGCACGCGCAGAAACAATTCCTCCATACAAAACACCCTCTTTGATTTTGTGGTTTACCATCCCACCCCCGCCGGGCGGATCCAAGTCACAACGCCGAAACAAAAACGCGCGGGCCTCGCCCAGGCCCGCGCCTTTTACCGGGTATCAGGCAAGCTTATTTCAGCTCGACCTTAGCGCCGACTTCTTCCAGCTTCTTCTGCATCTCTTCAGCGTCAGCTTTCTGAGCGGCCTCTTTGATGGTCTTCGGGGCGTTGTCAACCAGTTCCTTGGCTTCCTTCAGGCCCAGACCGGTCAGCTCTTTGACAGCCTTGATGACCTGCATCTTGTTGGCGCCGACTTCAGCCAGCACCACGTCGAACTCGGTCTTCTCCTCAGCGGCGGGGGCGGCGGCAGCGCCGGCCACCATGACGGGGGCGGCGGCGGAAACGCCGAACTCCTCTTCGATCGCTTTCACCAGATCGTTCAGTTCCAGAACGGTCATAGCTTTGACTTCTTCAATGATCTTCGCAATATCAGCCATGATATTTACCTCCATTATAATGAATTCGTGGTGGAGTGTCAGGCAGCCTTAGGCGGCGCCCTCCTCCTGCTTCTTCTCGGCCACGGCGTTAAGCGCAACGGCCAAACCGCGGATGTTGCCCTGCAGGGCGCTGCACAGCATGGACAGCAGGCCCTCGCGGCTGGGCAGGTTGGCGATGGCGGTCAGCTCGGCGCCGTCCATCACTTTGCCCTCCAGGTAACCGCCCTTCAGGCTGAATTTACCCTTCGAGCCCTCGGCATACTTGTTCAGGATGCGGGCCGGGGCAATGGGGTCCTCGGTGGAGAGGGCCAGGGCTGTGGAACCCGTGAACACGCCGGCCATATCGGCCAGGTCCGTGTCCTTGACGGCCAGGCGCAGCATGGTGTTCTTCACAACGGAATATTCCACACCGGCCTCACGCAGCTCCTTGCGCAGCTTCGTGTCGTCGGCCACGTTGATGCCCATGTAGTCCACGGCCACGCCGGAGACGCTGTTCAGCATCTTCTCACGCAGCTCAGCCACATAAGCCTCTTTTTGTTTCAGGATCTTCTCACTCGGCATTGTTTCTTTCACCTCATTTCAAATGGAACTTGCTGAAAGACGCAAAGTGCAAAAAAGCCTCTTTCTCCCGCGAGAAAGAGGCAAAAAAATCATCTTTTGCACGTTTCTCGGCAGGCGGGATGTACCCATTACGCCTCTTCGGCACCTGCTGTCTTTAAAACAGCCTCATCAGTATAGCATGGGCGGCGGAGATTGTCAAGCTCAGTCCACAAAAAAACCGGGGTTCTCCTCAGCCTTTCGCTTCCTGCACAACTTAACCGCCGAACTTGGCGCCGTTGAACTTGATAGCCCGCGCTGCGATTTTGCGCACGCGCGAAATCGCCGCGGGCGGCCGTTGTCACGCGGCGCGCTGGGGCCGCCGCGGGGCAAAGAAAAAGGCCGAGGTCTCCCTCAGCCTTTCGTTTCCTGCAAAACTTAACCGCCGAATTTGGCGCTGTTCAACTTAATACCGGGGCCCATGGTAGAGGCGACGGTGGCGCTTTTGATATACTGGCCTTTGGCGGCGGCGGGCTTGGCCTTCACGATGGCGTCCATCACGGTGGTCAGGTTCTCGTTCAGCTTTTCAGCGCCGAAAGAGGCCTTGCCGATGGGCACGTGAATGATGTTGGCCTTGTCCAGACGGTACTCGATCTTACCGGCTTTGGCCTCGGCCACGGCACGGCCCAGATCGGGCGTAACAGTGCCGGCCTTGGGGTTGGGCATCAGGCCGCGCGGGCCCAGGATCTTACCCAAACGGCCCACCATACCCATCATATCCGGGGTGGTGACCAGCACGTCGAAGTCCACAAAGCCCTCGTTCTGGATCTTGGCGACCAGGTCGGCGTCGCCGACCATCATGGCGCCGGCTTCCTCGGCGGCCTTGGCGGCGTCGCCCTTGGCGATGGCGATGACGCGCACGTCCTTGCCGGTGCCGTGGGGCAGCACGACGGCGCCGCGCACCTGCTGGTCCGCGTGGCGGCTGTCCACGCCCAGGCGGACGTGCAGCTCGACGGTCTCGTCGAATTTAGCCTTGGCGGTCTGGCAGCAAAGGTCCAGCGCCTCGGTGGATTCGTACAATTTCGTACGGTCGACCAGCTTTTTGCTGTCGACATAATGTTTACCGTGATTCATAGTATCCTCCTGTGGTCTATCGGAATATTCCTCCCACTAATGGCGGGCATTACGTTCTTCAGTCAGTCACTGTTACGCCCATGCTGCGGCACGTACCGGCCACCATGCTGACGGCGGCATCCAGGCTGGCGGCGTTGAGGTCGGGCATCTTTGTGGTGGCGATCTCCTCCAGCTGCTTACGCGTGATGGACGCAACTTTCGTCTTGTTGGGCGCGCCGGAACCGCTCTCGATGCCGATGGCCTTCTTGATAAGGACGGCCGCGGGCGGCGTTTTGGTGATGAAGCTGAACGAACGGTCTGCATACACTGTGATGACCACGGGAATCAGATAACCGATGTCCTTCTGCGTGCGCTCGTTGAATTCTTTTGTGAACGACATGATGTTCACGCCGTGCTGGCCGAGCGCGGGGCCAACGGGGGGGGCCGGGGTAGCTTTGCCGGCCGGGATCTGGAGCTTGATATACCCCACTACCTTTTGAGCCATTTTGTTGCACCTCCAAAAAATGTGGTAAGTTGCGGGCAGGCGGGCGCCTGCCCTCCCACGAGCACCCGGGCGGATGCTCTATAAGAAGCCGCGCACGGCGCGGGTCTTACCAAAAAAGATAAATTTGCGGGAAGCCTTACAGGGGCTTCACCTGGGAAAAATCCAGCTCGGCCGGCGTCTCGCGGCCGAACATCGACACCATGACGCTGACCTTTTTGGCCTTGGCGTCGATCTTCTCGACCAGGCCGATGAAGCCCTGCAGCGGGCCGGCGACGATCTGAATGTTCTCGCCCACGGCATAGTCGGGCTGCGAAGCGGCCTCATTGCGGATGCCCAGCTTCGCCACCTCCTCGTCCGAAAGGGGGATGGGCTTGGAAGAGGGGCCCACGAAGCCCGTGGCGCCGCGGGTGTTGCGCACGATGTACCAGCTTTCGTCCGTCATGATCATTTTCACCAGGACATAGCCGGGGAACAGCTTGTGCTCCACCTCGCGCTCTTTGCCGTCCTTGATCTCGGTCACCAGTTCCGTGGGGACGGCCACTTCCTGGATCAAGTCCTGCAAGCGGCGGTTTTCCACGACGGTCTCAAGGTCTTGGCGCACTTTGTTCTCATACCCGGAATACGTGTGAACCACGTACCACCGAGGCTCGTTGTCTCTGTCTTCTGCCATGAAGCAAACCTCCGCTTATGGGTTCGGGGCGTTTAGCCCGCGATCTTGAACAGCAAGTCCAGCCCCAAGCCGAACACCGTATCCAGCAGGAAGATGAGCAGCGCGGCCACGACGACCACCACAGCCACCACCAAGGTGTTGTTGATGACCTGCTTTTTGCTGGGCCACACCACTTTTTTCATCTCGCTGAACGTGTCGCGGAAGTATTTCACCACGCGGCCGAACCAGTCTTTGACGCCGGCGAAGAAGCCTTTCTTCGCTTGTTTGTTCTCAGCCATTGTTTTCCGCCTTTCTCACTTGGTCTCGCGATGGACCGTGTGCTTTTTGCAGAAGCGGCAATACTTCTTCATCTCCAGCCGGTCAGGGCTGTTCTTCTTGTTCTTCTTGGTGTTGTAGTTGCGCTGCTTGCACTCCGTACAGGCCAATGTGATCTTCACTCTCATGTTTCGGCACCTCCATTAAATAGCCTCCCTCTCGCGCAGGCGACGCACCGAAAAATGCGCACAAAAAAATAAACCTGCAAAAGAGGTACAATCATCATAGCACATCCGCCCCCGTGCGTCAAGGGCTTTTTTCACCCCGCACAGGCAAACCCGGCGAAGCGCGCGGGGCGCTTCGCCGGGTCTGGCTCATTTCTTTTCCACCGCGATCCAGATCTCGCAGGTGTAATCAGGGTCCGTCACGTCGGCCGAGGGGTAAGCCTCGAAGTCCGTGCCGCCGCAGGGCTGGTATTCGCTTGTGGGGAAAAACTCGCTGTAGATGCGCTGGTAAAGCTGGCGGAACGCCTCGGGCATGGGCCCCACGCAGGGGAACACGGCGTAGGTGTGGGGCGGGATCTGCTCCACCGCCAGCCCTTCGTCCGTGACGGGCGCGCCGTTGTAGTGGGCGCCGATGGCGTAGGGGAACTCGCCGTCCCTGGCGTCCTTGCCGAAGCTGGCACCCACGATGCAGCCCGGAAAGATGTTATTTTCCGGGATATACTTGCACAGCGCCTCGATGGTGCCGTCCTCGCCGCACGTCTGCCAGAAGCGGGAGATTGCCTCCGGGGTCATCTCCTCTTTGCCTGACACCCGCTTTTTCCGGCAGATGATGGGGAACGCGCCTTTTGTCTCGATCCTGTAGTCCATGGTATTGCCTCCGTCCAAAATCAATTTTACGGAGAGGGGGGAAAAGGATTTCAGTGCCGCGCCGCGCCGTTTCGCCCCGGAGGGCGTCACCCCGTGGAAGCGGGTGAAGGCCCGGCTGAAGCTCTCGGGCGTGTCGTACCCGTACTTCAGCGCCGCGTCGATCACCTTGATATCGGAGGACGCCAGCTCGCTCCCCGCCAGGGAAAGCCGCCGCATGCGGATATAATCGCCCAATGTGTAGCCGCACAAAATACTGAACACCCGCTGAAAATGAAAGCTGGACGAATAGGCCTGTTTCGCCGCCGCCTCATAGTCGATGGGCTCGGTGATGTGCGCCTCCACATAATCCACGGCCCGCTGGACGCCCTTGATCCAATCCATCGTCCCGCCCCCTTCCGTATGTGTTGATTCTATCGGAAATTCCGCCCGGCCGCATGACATTGCGTGCGCTGTGCTGTCAGGCGCCGCCCACCCACTTTATTATAGCACATTTGCGCGCCCGGGCTTTTCTTTCCGCGCATAATATGGTAATATAAAGACTACTTATGGAGAAAGAAGCTACGGAAAAGAGGTCTTTTTTGTGAGAAAAACCGTTGTCGCCGTGCTGTTCGGCGGCGTCTCCAGTGAGCATGAAGTCTCGCGCATGAGCGCGTCCAGTGTGCTGGAAAACCTGGACCGTGAAAAATACGACGTGCTGCCCGTGGGCATCCAAAGGGACGGCACCTGGCATTTGTACACCGGCCCCGTTGCCGGCCTGTCCACCGGCGCGTGGGAGCGCCACCCGGACAATGTGGCCGTGGCCCTGTGCCCCGGCAGCGGCCGGAAAGGCCTGGTGGCCTTCGAGGGGGCCGCGGTGCGGGAGATCCCCGTGGATGTTGTATTCCCCGTGCTGCACGGCAAAAACGGCGAGGACGGCACCGTACAGGGCCTGCTGGAGCTGGCGGGCCTGCCCTACGTGGGCTGCGGCGTGCTGGGCAGCGCCGTGTGCATGGATAAGGTCATCGCCAACCAGGTGATGGATTCCGCCGGCATCCCCCGCTGCGAATGGGACTACATGGAGGCCTGGCAGCGGCCGGACCTGCCGGCCATCGCGGCCCGGGCGGCCGAAAAACTGGGCTGGCCCATCTTTGTGAAGCCGGCCAACGCCGGCTCCTCGGTGGGCATCAGCAAGGCCGGCAATATGGCCGAGCTGACGCGCGCGGTGGACCTGGCCCTGCAGCACGACGACCGCGTGGTGTTCGAGCGGTTCGTGGACGGCCAGGAGGTGGAGTGTGCGGTGCGCGGCAACGACGATGTGGCCAGCACGCTGCCCGGCGAGATCCTGGCCAGCGCGGAATTTTACACCTACGACGACAAATACGTCTCCGGCATGTCCCGCACGGCCATCCCCGCCAACCTGCCGCCGGAAAAGCTGGAAGAGGTGCGCGCCCTGGCCGTGAAGGCCTACCGGGCGCTGTGCTGCAAGGGCCTGTCCCGGGTGGATTTCTTTGTGGAGCGCGGCACCGGCCGGGTGCTGCTGAACGAGGTAAACACCCTGCCCGGCTTCACCTCCATCAGCATGTACCCCAAGCTGATGATCGCCGCCGGCGACACCTATCCGGGCCTGCTGGACAGTTTGATCGCCCTGGCGCTGGAGAGGGCGGCCCGCCATGGATGACGGCCGTTTGAACAGCCGGCCCATCGGCGTGTTCGACTCCGGCCTGGGCGGGCTGACCGCCGTGCGGGAGCTGCGCCGCCTTCTGCCCGGCGAGGACATCGTCTATTTCGGCGACACCGGCCGCGTGCCCTACGGCAGCCGCGGCACGGATACCATCGTGCAGTACGCCAAGCAGGACATCTCCTTCCTGCTGGAGCAAAAGGTCAAGTTCATCCTGGCCGCCTGCGGCACCGTATCCAGCACCCTGCCGGCCGATTACGCGGCCGCGCTGCCCGCGCCCTACACCGGCGTGGTGGCGCCGGCCGCAGCCGCCGCGGCCGCGGCCACCAAAACGGGCCGGGTGGGCGTCATCGGCACCGAGGCCACGGTGAAAAGCGGCAGCTACGCCGCCGCCCTGCTGGCCCTGCGGCCGGACGCGGCGGTCACGGCCACCGCCTGCCCGCTGTTCGTGCCCCTGGTGGAAAACGGCTACTTTGCCGCGGACGATCCCGTCACCCGCCTGGTGGCGCAGGACTACCTGCGGGAGGTGAAGGCCGCCGGCGTGGACACGCTGATCCTGGGCTGCACCCATTACCCGCTGATCGCGCCGGTCATCGGCGAGCTGATGGGCCCGGACGTCACCCTGATCGACCCCGGGCGCGAGACGGCCAAAGCCGCCCGGGATTTCCTGGCCCGGCGGGGCCTGCTGCGCCAAGGCGGCGCGGGCAGGGCGCGCTATTACGTCAGCGATTCCACCGAGAGCTTCGCCCGCCTGTCCCATTGGTTTTTGGGCGAATACGCGGGCGGCCCGGTGGAAAGAATCACCGTAGACCACTACAATGTGTAAGGAGAAGCCATGCGCGAAGATTATCTGATCACCATCGACGGCACCATGGAGCATGACGGCGAGACGGACAACGTGCGCCTGATGACCCGCGGCAGCTTCGTGCGCCGGGGCGGCAGCTACTACATCACCTATCAGGAAACCGAGGCCACGGGCTATCAGGGCTGCGTCACCACCGTGAAGGTGGACGGCGACGACAAGGTGAGCATGCTGCGCTACGGCACCGCGCCCAGCCAATTGTATATTGAAAAGGGCCGCCGCCACGTGTGCCATTACGAGACCGGCCAGGGCAGCCTGAGCCTGGGCGTGGCGGCCGACGACATCCAAAGCCAGCTGTCCGAGGAGGGCGGGCGCGTCCTGTTCTCGTACTACCTGGACATGGACGCCCAAAGCATCAGCAAAAATATTGTGGATATCACCGTAAAACCGGTGAATTGATAAGGAAAAGAAGAGGAAGAGGAACGTGAATAAGCTGAACGAAATGAAACAGACCTACCATTTGTTCGACCCCAAGCAGGGCTGGCTGGACGAGGCCCGCGCCCTGCTGACCGCGGCCGCCAAGGCCGCCATGGCCGACGGCAGCCTGCCGGAAAAAGAGCTGCCGGACTTCATCACCGAGGTGCCCGGTGACACGAAGAACGGCGACGTGGCCTCCAACCTGGCCATGGTTTCGGCGCGGGTGTTCGGCATGGCGCCGCGCAAGATCGCCGAGGCCGTCACGGCCCATCTGCCGTGCCTTGAAAACAGCTGCTGGCGCAAGGCGGAGGTTGCGGGGCCCGGGTTCATCAACCTGTTTTTAAGCGACGCCGCCTTCGGCAGCGTGGTGCTGGCCGCGGGCTGCGCGGGCGACGATTACGGCCGCACCGATTTTGGCAAAGGGCAGAAGGTGAACGTGGAATTTGTGTCCGCCAACCCCACGGGCCCCATGCACCTGGGCAACGCCCGGGGCGGCGCCCTGGGCGACTGCCTGGCCGCGGTGCTGGACTGGGCCGGCTACGCCGTGACGCGGGAGTTCCTCATCAACGACGCGGGCAACCAGGTGCAGAAGTTCGGCAAAAGCCTGGCCGCGCGCTATCTGCAAATTTTTAAGGGCGAGGAGGCCGTGCCCTTCCCCGAGGACGGCTACCAGGGCGAGGACATCAAGGTGCTGGCCCGGGAATTTGCCGACAAGGAGGGCGACGGGTACCTGGACGCCGCCCCCGAGGCGCTGCAGCAGGCCCTGGTGGACTACGCGCTGCCCAAAAACATCCACGGCCTCAAGCACGAAATCGCCAACTACCGCGTGCTGTACGACGTGTGGTTCAGCGAGACCACCCTGCACCCGGACGCCATCAGCGACGTGCTGGAAAAGCTGGCCCAGCGGGGCGCCACGTACGAGAAGGACGGCGCCGTCTGGTACCGCAGCATGCAGTATGCGGAAAAGTACGGCGCCAACAAGAACACCCGCAAGGGCCTGGGCGGCGAGGTGACGGAAGAGGACAAGGACGAGGTGCTGGTGCGCGCCAACGGCGTGCCCACCTACTTTGCGGCCGACATCGCCTACCATTACAACAAGTTCGCCGTGCGCGGGTTCGACCGCGCCATCGACGTGTGGGGCGCCGACCACCACGGCCATGTGGCCCGCATGAAGGGCGCCATGGACGCCGTGGGCCTGGACGGCGAAAAGCTGGACGTGGTGCTGATGCAGTTCGTGCGGCTGATGAAGGACGGCCAGCCGGTGCGCATGAGCAAGCGCACGGGCAAGGCCATCGGCCTGGCCGAGCTGCTGGACGAGGTGCCCATCGATTCGGCCCGCTTCCTGTTCAACCTGCGGGAGCCGGGCAGCACCATCGATTTTGACATGGACCAGGCGGTGAAGCAGGACAGCGACAACCCTGTCTACTACGTGCAGTACGCCCACGCGCGCATCTGCAGTATTTTGAAGAAGATGGCCGAGGAGGGCATCGCCTTCGAGGGGTTCGACCGGGCGGACGCCAGCCTGCTGACCGAGCCGGGCGAGCGGGCGCTCATCCGCACCATCGCGGATTTCCCCAGCGAGATCATCGCGGCCGCCAAAAGCTACGATCCGGCGCGCATCACCCGCTATGTGACGGACGTGGCCACCCAATACCACAAATTCTACAATTCCTGCCGCGTGAAGGACGCCGAACCCGCCCTGTGCCAGGCCCGCCTGGCGCTGTGCCTGGCGACAAAGAACGTATTGAAAAACGCGCTGACCATGATGAAGATCACGGTACCGGAAAGTATGTAAGCAACCGGGGGAACGGCTTTTGCCGTTCCCCCGGTTTTGGCTTTTCCGGGCGCGTTGTCCGGTTTGTCCTGCTTCCTGTGGTACAATGATAACAGGGACGACTGAGGTTTACGCCTTGGGCGAGGCTGTTGAGACGGTCAGCGTCTCTTTTGCTACGCTTCGCTGCGCAAAGAATGGGACACAGCGTTTGATTGCCGCTTGTCCTCGCAAGTTCCATCTTCGAAAGATGACAACGCGCCTTGTGGCGCGATTACGAAAAGCGTGCGCAGCGGTACTCTTTTGGCACCAAAAGAGTACCCAGAAAAGTGCCGCTGTTTCGCATGCAGCGGACCCACGCGCCTCGCGGGGCGCCCCGGCAGGCGCGGCCGTTTTTCCCTGGCGTCTTCGTCGCTCCGTCCTAGCGAACGCATAAAGCATTGCGTTCGCCTTCACGGCCTCACGAGCGCTGCCAATCGCCCGCCGCCCCCATGGGCGGGCGAGAGCAGTCGTTTTGCGCGGCGGCGTCTGCCGCCGCCCCATAAGGGGGCTTGGGGGCAAAGCCCCCATTGGAAATCCCGTTCGCGGCCCACGGAACGTG
>CAJMEU010000083.1 GCA_905212515.1 uncultured Oscillospiraceae bacterium
CCCCCCCCCCCGACGCTCTTTGCTACTTTCTCAACGCTGAGAAAGTAGAATCCCCATCGTAAAAATAAACGTAAAACCACCCCGCGCACCTAGCCGCCGGTGCCACTGTCAACCCCACGCCGCGTTTGGCCCGCACCCTCCCCAAAAACAAAACCGCCCGCGGACACTTTTCCGCGGGCGGTTTTCTCATGTTTTTAAACGTGGGCCTGAATGGCGTCGCACAGCCATCGGGCACAGCCGGGCGTGCCTGCGTCATAATACGCGGTGAACCGCTCGTCAGCCACATACATCTGCCCAAGGCCCTTGTGCGCCTGGGGCGAGTACTTCGCCCAGGTGTACCCCAGCCAGTCCCTGTGCAGAGCCGCAATGCGGGCGCCCTCGGGGCCCGCCGGGCTCTCGCCCGCGGCCACGGCCGCCTCCAGCGCGGCTTTGATCTGCCCCTCCAGGGCCTGCATGGCGCTGTACTGCTCTTCGCTGAGGTCCAGCAGTTTGCGGTTCGAGGCGTCCACCGCCTCGTCGCCGTAGGCTTTGCGCACCTCGCTGCCGTAGGCCTTCTCGTTCTCGTCCACCAGCTTCTGCTTGAAGCCAGCAAATTTCTCGCTGTCTGTCATCGTTCCCTCTCCTTTCTGCGTGGCAATGGTCTTGTCCAGCGTGGCCAGCAGGGCGTCCAGGTGCGCGCGCTGCTGCAGCAGGGCGCGGCGGTGGCCCTCCAGGGCGGCCAGACGGTCAAAGGAAGGGGCGCGCATCAGCGCGGCAATGTCTTTCAGCGGCACGCCCAGGGCCCGGTAGAACAGGATGCCCTGCAGCCTGTCCACCTCTCCGGGGCCGTACATCCGGTAGCCCGCTTCGGTGACGCGGGCCGGGCGCAGCAGGCCGATCTCATCGTACCAGTGCAGCGTGCGCACCGTCACACCGGAAAGCCGGGCCAGCTGCTTTACCGTATATTCCCGTTCCATGGCGCTTCCCCCTCCTTTGCAATGCCATCCTACACCATCACGCAGCGTGAGGGTCAAGCGCTTTTTGAAAAAAATTTTGTCCGGCAGAGATTTGATCCTCATGGCCGCGGGCCGCCCCCGGCCCGCAGGGCCCAGCAGCCGGCCTCCGGCTTGTTTTTACGCGCCGGCCAGGTGGTGCTCCACCCGGCGGATGATCATGTCCAGCGCCACAGCGTTTTTGCCGCCCTCGGGCACGATGACGTCCGCATGGCGCTTTGAAGGCTCCACGAACTGCTCGTGCATGGGCTTCACCGTGGTCAGGTACTGGGCCACCACGCTCTCCAGGCTGCGGCCGCGCTTTTTCACGTCCCGCACCACCCGGCGCAGGATGCGCACGTCCGCGTCCGTGTCCACAAAAATTTTGATGTCCATCATGTCCCGCAGCTTTTTGTCGGCAAAGATGAGGATCCCCTCGATGATGATCACGCTGGTGGGCGCCACCAGCAGCGTCTCATTGGAGCGGTTGTGCCTGGTAAAATCGTACACCGGGCAGGCGATGGTCTCGCCGCGGCGCAAGGCGGCCAGCTGCTCCACCATCAGGTCGGTGTCAAAGGCGTCGGGGTGGTCGTAGTTCAGCTTGCAGCGCTCGTCATAGGTAAGCTCGTCGTGGCGCTTATAGTAATTGTCGTGGCTGATGACGGACACGTCCGGGCCGAAGCGCTCTTTCAGTTTGCGGGTGAGGGTGGTCTTGCCGCTGCCGGTGCCCCCGGCGATGCCGATGATGATACTGTCCATGGCGCATTCCCTCTCAGTATTTCACTTTGAACACGGCCTTGCGCAGGGCCTCGCATCCCTCGGCGCGCACGTCGGGCTTGTGGGGTTCCTCCACCATGAAGACGGCGAAACGGCCCGGCGAAAGCACCAGGGCGGCGCTGGTGGCGGCGTCCCACAGGGCCGTGTCGGCGGCCTCGTCGTAGGGCTCGCGGGCGGTCAGCTCGCCCAGGGCCGCCTCGGCCAGCTCGCTGCCCTCCAGCACCACATGGATGTCCATGTAGCGGCTGTGGGTCTCGAAGGGGGCGTCCTCGGCCGGGCCGGGCGTGCGCGGGCCCACGGTGACGTATACGTCGTCACCGTCGATGTCCGTGCGGCCGTCGGGCAGGCCGTCCAGGCCGTTTTCGTCGATATAGGCGATGGCCTTGTCCAAATTGTCGAACAGGCCGTAGTACTGGTTCAGGTTTTCCAAGTCGTCAAAGATCATACAGTCTCCCTCGCTTTCTGCCTTAGTATAGCAAAAACGCGCGGATTTTACCAGTTGTTCACCGCGTGTTCGGCAAAAGCGGGCAGATTTTCCACCTGCAGCCTCCGCCCGTCGTCCAGCACGGCCGTGCCCGAAAAGCCGCCGAACATCTGGTGGCAGCAGTTGTTCACGAACAGCACCTTCAGGCGGGTGGTGCGGTCGTAGCTGGGGGTGAGGGTGAGGTCCAGCCGGCCCTCCTCGTCCCGCAGGCGCCAGGGGTCCATGTAGGCGCCGTCCCGTTCGAAGCGCACGGGGCCCAGTTTGGAAAAGCCGCCGTCGTAAAACAGCATGTTTTCCGTGGCCTGGCTGGTGTTGCCGAAACCTGTGCCCAGGTTGAAGCCGAACAGTTTCCCTTCCACCAGCCCCGTGCCGTTGGACCAGTACCATTCGTTGTGGAAGGGCCACACGCCCCGACCCCAATCCAGCAGGCCGTAGGCGTCCTCGCCGAAGGTGTAGGTCTTGCCCCCGTACACGGCGCGGCCACGGGCGGCCATGCAGTTGATCTTGTGGTTGTAGTAAAAGGCCGTTTTGTACTCGTCAAAGGGGATATGGATGACCAGCGAGTGCGGGTTTTTGCGCGTCAGGGTGATCTCGGCCTCAAACCCCTTGGCGGCAAAGGCAAGGGTGCGCACGTCGCCGCTTGTTTTGAACCGCAGGTAGAATCCGCCCTTGTCGTAGCACACGTCGCTGTCCGCCTCGGCGTTTTCCGGCAGATGCAGCCGGCCGAAGGGCAGCGCCAGGATCTTGTTGAGGTCGGCGATCATCTCGCCCGTCTTGAAATTGAACAGCATCACCCCCACCTGCCCCGCGTAGGACGCGTGGCCGTAGGTGAACTGCAAACATTTCTCCCCGTCCGACACCTGATAAAAATCCCATTCCTTGATGCGGTAAAACGGCGCTTTGATATCCCCCCGGCGGTAGGTGCACACCGACCGCTCGGACCAGCCGGGCGTGATGGCGCCCCGGGCGTCCAGCACCGGCGCGGGCTGGGTGATGTGGCGTTCTTCCATAAAAAATCCCTCCTTTGTCCCCATCTTACCATATTTTATGGGCGCAGATTCCACAAAAAAGCGCCTTTTCTTTTGTCATAAGGATACTGTGCTTGTTTTTTTCCATAGAAAAACCCCTCTTTTTGCATCAAAAGAGGGGTTTTTTCTTTATTTTCGCCAAAATATTTGTTAACATTTGTTAACATCCAGTAAAACTTCACTTCACCTCGGGCAGGGAGGCTGCCGCGGCCGACTGGCCCACGCGGCGGGTCTTTTCGTCCGGGGCCTCGGGGCGGAATTTCACGTCCGGGTACTCCTCGTCCATCACGCGGGAGGCCACGTCCATGATGATGTCGCCGCCCTGGCCGGACATCACGCGGCCCATCATCTGCACATGGCGGATGTCATAAAACATGGCGTACAGCGCCAGGGTGTGGCCCAGGTACACGCCGATGCTCTCGTACACTTTTTTGGCGCGCTCGTCGCCGGCGGCCATCAGGGCCTGCACCTCTTTCAGCTTCTCGGCCGGGCTGGCGCCCGTCAGCTCGATGCCGGCGCGGGGCGCCAGCTTGATGACGGAATCCTGGCTGAAGTATTTGACGCCGCAGCCGATGTCGCCGCTCCACTCGTCCTCCATGGCCCCGGGCTGGCCGTCCACGGGGGCGAAGGCCAGCTCGTTCAGCCAGCCGCAGATGTTGCCGTCCGCGTCCACATAGCCCACGGCCTCGGACGTGCCCATGGCGATTCCCATGATGCCGTTCTCGGAAAGGCCCATGGCCCCTGCCAGGGCCGACACGTCGCCGTCGTTGGCCACCACCACGGGGATGTCGTAGCCCAGGCTGTCGGACAGGGCCTTGGCCGCGCGGGTGTAGATGTTTTTCACCTTTTTGTCGAATTCGTCCTTGGGCACCTTCAGGAACAGGGACGCCACCATGCACTTGTTGTCGATGTACACGCCGGCGGAGGACACGCCGATGCCGTCCACGTGGCCGCCCTTTTCCAAAATTTTCGCCGCGGCGGTGTGGAAGGCGGCCAGGATGCCCTGGTAGTGATAATCCGGGTTTTCGATGGTTTTGGGGAACCAGACCACTTCTTCGCTGTACACCGGCTCGCCGTCGATGACGGCGGACACTTTGCGGTCGGACCCGCCGGCGTCAAAGCCGATGCGGCCGCCATTGGTGTGCCGGCCAATGGCCTCGGCGCGCTGGCAGGCGGTGGGCTTTGCCTCGTAGGGCACGCTTTTCACCACGAAATCAGTCTCGTACACGTTCTCCATGAACTCTTTGTCAAACTGGCGGCTGCCGCCCTGGGCATAGGCCGCCTTGACGGCGGCGGCCACGCCGTCGTCGCCGCAGATGGTCACCTTGAAGCCGCCCCAGCTCCACAAAAGGAACTTGACCAGCCGGTCCACATAATAGGCGTCGGCCGCGGCCATGTCGGGCGTGCCGTAGATCTTCGTCTCATAGATGCCGACCTGCCCGGCCGAGCGCTCCACCGCGATGCACAGCGGCTTCTGCGCGCCCTTTGCATAGCTTTGGAAGAAGGCGCCCAGGGGCACGAAGCCCGGGTCCAACTGGGGCAGGTTCTTCACAGGGATATCCACATTGAGGAATTTCATAGGACAGTCTCTCCTTTTTTCATCTTTTTTGCAGTCCGGACGCGCCGGACCCCGCTTCCCGCATCGGCTGCGCGCGGCGCGCGCATTTTCATGATTTTATTGTAGCACAAGGCGCCGCCCCTGGCTTGTTTTCAATGTGTCCCTTTTTTGCACTTTTTGCCCTTTTGCCGCAGTTGGCAAAAAAGCGCGGCGGATCTTCGTGCAAAATCGGACCTGTCCCCATCTTGCCTGCCCGGGTGTTTTGCTTTATCATAGAAGTATCATCGGAGAGGGGGCCTTGTCGTGCGCAAAAAATATTCGTGGCTGCTGGCGCTGCTGCCCGGCGTGGCGCTGCTGGGCGCGCTGCTGTGGGCCGTGCAGCCCTTCCCCAGCGTATGGAACGTGACGGTGGCGCGGTATGACGCCGAGACCGGCCGGGCGAAGGTAAACGACATCTGGGCGGGCGACCGGGCGCCGGGCGTATCGCAGTACGTGCTGTACTTAAAGCCAAAGGGCACGTTAAAAACGGTGAGCGGGCAAACGGTGCCCACGGCCGAGCTGGTTCCCGGCGATATTTTGGACGTGACGGCGATGGGCACCACCCAGTCCTTCCAATACGCGCCCGTTGAGCCCACGCCGGCGGGGTTTGTGAAGATCCGCTCCATCCGCCTGCACGACAGGAAATAGAGAAAGGCCGGCAGCAGCCCCCGGGGGCCGCTGCCGGCACAAAGCAAAAGGCGCCCAGGCTTTGCCTGGACGCCTTATTCATCCGACTATTCAGGATACGCGGGGATTGACGATGTTGCGCCAATCCAGATCGCCCCGCTCCAGCCCGTGGATCAGTACCTCGGCCGTGGCGATGTTGGTGGCCACGGGGATGTTGTGTACGTCGCACAGGCGCAGCAGGTTCATCTCGTTGGGTTCGTGGGGTTTGGCGGTGATGGGGTCGCGGAAAAACAGCAACAAGTCGATCTCGTTGCAGGCGATGCGCGCGGCGATCTGCTGGTCGCCCCCGTGGGCGCCGGAGCGGCAGCGCTGGATGGGCAGGCCCGTGGCGTCGGCCACCAGTTTGCCCGTGGTGCCCGTGGCCGTCAGGTTGTGCTGGCTGAGCACCCGGCAGTAGGCGATGCAGAACTGCACCATCAATTCTTTTTTGGCGTCGTGCGCGATCAGCGCAATATTCATAATGTTTCCTCCCTCCCCGCGGGTGCGTTCAGCGCACCACCAACGGGATCTGTTCCCCGCCCAGCCGCGCCGCGATGGCGCTGAATGCTTTGGCAGCCATATCGTCCCCCGGCAGCGGCGCGCTGTGCGCGCTGGCCGCGGCGAGGGGGGCGCTTTCGGGCACCACGCCGATGAGGCGCGCGCCCACTGTGTCGATACATTCGTCCAGATCTTCGATCCCCGTGTGTGCCAGGCTGCGCGGCACGCGGTTGATCACCAGCCGCACGTCCCCGCACCCGCCGGCCGTCAGCGCGTCGCACACGATGCGCCCGTCCCGCAGGGCCACAGGGTCCGGCGTGACCACCAGCAACGCCCGGTCGGCCACGGCCTTGGCCGCGGCAAAGGGCACGCCCATGCCGGCCGCCGTGTCCAGCACCACATGGCTGAACACCTGCCGTGCGCCGTCCACGAAAGCGGCCAGCGCCTCGGGGCGGATGTCGCCGCCCTCGTAGGGGGCGCACACCACGAACAGGCCCGGGTAAAGCCCGCTTTCCACAATGGCTTTGGCGGCGTCGCACCGGCCGGACAAAATGTCGCCGATGTCGTACACCGTTTTGCCGCACACGCCGGCGATGTAATCCACGCTGCGCAGGCCGGAATCCAGCTCCACCAGCAGCACCTTGCGCCCGCCGGCGGCAAGCTGGGCGCCCACATGGACGGCCACGGTGCTTTTGCCCGTGCCCCCCTTGCCCGACGCCACCATGATGACCTCTGCCGACATAAGGTTCCACCTCTCATGCGGTCCCGCCGCGCGAAAGGGCTAAAACCACAAAATAGATTATATCACAAAAAAAAATTGCGCGCAACGCCTTTTTTGGACGGTTTCCACAACTTTTCCCAATTGACCGGCTTTTTACAATTTTTTCACGCTTCCGGCCCCCATTGGCACAGCGCCGCGTACACCCGGCGCACGGGCAGGCCCATCACATTGAAGTAGCAGCCCTCGATGCCCTCCACGAAGCGGGCGGCATAGCCCTGGATGCCGTAGGCGCCGGCTTTATCGTAGGGCTCGTCCGTGTCGGCATAAGCCGTGATCTCCGTTTCGGTGAGGGGGGCGAAGCGCACGCGGGTGGTTTCGGAAAACACCTGTTCCCGCCCGCCTTGGCGCAACGCCACGCCCGTGTGCACCAGATGGCTGCGGCCGGACAAAAGGCGCATCATGGCCGCGGCCTGTTCCCTGTCCGCAGGCTTGCCCAGCACCCGGCCGTCCACGTCCACCACCGTGTCGCAGCCCAGCACCAAGTCGCCGGGACGCAGGGCGGCCACGGCGCGGCATTTGGCCAGGGCCAGGGCGCGCACCAGCGCCGCGGGCGTGGGGGCGGCAATGACCCGTTCGTCCACGTCGGCCGGTTCCACGAGAAAATCCGGGACGATCAGCCGCAACAGTTCTTTTCTCCGGGGGGAACCGGAGGCCAGGATCAAAGCCATGGGGAACGCTCCTTTACAAAATTCACACGTCCGCCGTCGCGGGGACGCTGCACACAGCCCGCGGCCGGTCCGGCAGGCGGACGCCCGCCAGGAAGAAGGGGCACTGCGCCGGGTCCTCCTGCCCTTCTGCCAAGAGAAAGCCGAACATGCGGGTCTTTTGGTCGCTGAACACATAACCGACGGCGCCGCCGGAAAGCCGCCGCGCGCCGTTTTGGCAGATGTCCAGCCGCTGGCCGTCGGGCAGAGGCGGGTGCACGGTATAGACGCTGCAGGGCGACGGTTTGCCCCAGGCGCGGCCGCACACTTCCAGCGGCCGGGCTTCCAGCACATGCCCCACGCCCGTGGCCGGATGGGTAAAGGGCACCTTGGCCCCCTGCCCGTCCACGGTAAAGGGCAGCAGCAGGGGCAGCCAGCGGTCCGTCTGGCAAAGGGAGAGGCGCAGCGGGCGCGCCGCAGGCCAGGGGCCCCGGACGGTGATGGTCTGGTAGAAAAACGCGCCGGGCACCGCCGCGCCGTACTTCGCCCGATAGGGCGCGGCCGGGCCGTCCCCGCACAGGCCCGGCACGAACATGCCCCCGCGGCCGCAGACCCCAGCGTCCCCGGGCGCGTTTTCCAGCCGCAGGTCCATCCGGCCCGCGGGCAGCACGCCGGCCATGGCCGCCTGGAGCCCGGCCCGCAGACGGGCTTCGGCGGCGGGGTCGTCCACAGCCTGCAGGCGCTCATCCTTTGCCAGCAAGGGCGCGGCGGCGCGGTGGTAGGCCTCCCCGTCAAAGGGCAGCAGCGCGTCCACGGACAGGCCGCCGTCCACACGGTACGCATCGCCCACCAGCACGGCGCGGCCCAGATAATCCACCCACTGCATGGCCTGCCTCCTTTTCCCGCCCGCCTCAGCGGATGCGGGTTTTGTTATACAGGAACAGGGCGGCGGCGATGGTGAAGATCTGCGCCACGCTGATGCCCATGGAGAAACCGAAGGTGATTTTGATGACGCTGAGGTCCAGCACAAAGGGGGAGGCGGCGTTGAAGCCGATGGACTGGTAATAGCTGAGCCAGCTGAGGAACGACACGTTTTGGCAGACGTTGGCCAGCATGGCGCCGATGACGATGCCCGCCAGCACGTAGAACAACAAAAGCAGGTTTCTTTGGATGCCCTTCATTTTATTCTCCTCGTATAAACAAATTTTTAAAACTGGCCGGTGGAGCCAAAGCCGCCGGCGCCGCGCGCGGTGCCGGACAGCTCGTCCGCTTCCTCCAGCTGGGCCCGGGCCACGGGCAGCACCGCCAGCTGGGCGATGCGCTCGCCGCTGTGCACCGTGTAGGGCTGGTCCCCGTGGTTTGCAAGGCCCACGTGGATCTCGCCGCGGTAGTCGGAATCGATGACGCCCACGCCGTTGGACAGCGCCAGGCCGAATTTGGTGCCCAGGCTGGAGCGGGCGAACACCAGGGCCACATAATCCGGGCCCGGCAGCTCGATGGCAAGGCCCGTGGGCACCAGCGCCCGCTGGCCGGGGGCCAGGGTGAGGCCCTCGGGGCCGCACACGGCCCGCAGGTCCATGGCGGCGGAGCCCTCCGTGGCATAAGCCGGCAGCTCCACGCCGGGGCGCAGGCGTTTGATCCTCAGTTTCATGGTTTTCCTCCCTTTGCGGCGGTTTGGCAAAGCCGCGTGCCGAACGTTTCGGCGCTTCGTCCGCCAACCGCCCTCTTGATAACAGGCGGCTTTTGTTCCTGGTTCAGCGATAGTAAAGCCCCCTGGTGAAGGGGCCGTCGAAGGGTTTACCGGCCCGGGCCAGTTCCAGCACCCGGGCGGCCCGCTGGGGTTCCTCCACGGTAAAATACAGCAGCAGCCAGCGGGCGGGCACCTCCCGCGCGCGGTCGGCCATATACAGCGGCACGGCGTTGTACACCGTGCGCGCGCCCGCCATGCCCGGCGCGGTGCAGCGCACCGGCAGGCGCATGCCCTTGCGGTCCAGCAATTCACCGGCGCCGGGGCAGCCCTTGCAGCCATGGATGTTCCACAGCGGGCAGGCCCGCGTGAGCATCAGCGGCAGATGGCCGTAGGCCAGGGCCGCCAGCGGCAGGCCCGCCCCCGCCACGGCGGGCAGGCAGGCTGCGACCAGCTCGATGCTTGCCGTCAGGGCCTTCGCCCCCAGGCGGCCGTATTCCCCCGCGGCCGCCTGGTTGGCCACGTTGAGGCCGAAGCCCCCGAAGATGGGCGCCCCCGCGCCCCGCAGCAGGTGGAAATGGCTCAGGTTCTGGGCACAGTACCCGGCGAAGCCGGCGCTTTTGCTCTTTTCGATCAGGGCGGCCAGGGCCGTTTCGTCCTCGGGGCGGAACTGGGCCCGGGGCAGTTCCAGCCAGGTTTTGCCGCGCCAGGCTTCGGGCACGTCCGCCCACTGGCCGACGGGCAGGAACAGCCCCTCCAGGCTTTCCCGCGCCGCCCACACCTCGCCGGGCACCTGGGCGACGCTTTCAAACCGGGCCAGCAGGCCTTGGGCGGCCGGCATGGCGGGCGCCGGCGCCTCATACACATAATCTGTGGCGGCCGGCACTGCCGGCGCCTGGCGCAGGGCCAGCAGCCGCTCCAGCGCCTGGCGGCGCAGCGCGTTCACCTCGCCGGCGGGCACATAGGCCGTGGCGTCGCCTTCAAGGCGCAGCCGCCGCAGGTAAAAGGGCGTCCCGCCGCACTTTTCCAGGGCGCGCCGGTAGGCGTCGGCCGGGTCGTTCCGGGCGGGCTGGGGCGGCGTATCGCCCCGCACTTCGGCCGTGCGGCCCGCGCCGTCCGTCACCGTGAGGCGCGCGGCATCGGGGCCGATGTCCAGCGTCATGTCCACGGGCACGCTCTGCCGCTCGCGCCGGTACAGCTCCCGCAAGCGGGGCAGGGCCGCTTTGGCCGCCGCGGCATCCGCTTCGGTGCGCACGCCGAACATCGGCGCGCCGTACCGGCCGGTGAGATAACCATCTGTAAAACCAGAGCGGGAAAATACATTCTGTAATATCTCTTCGTCGTACCCCCGGCCGTCGCGGGCGGCCAGGCAGCTGTCCACGGCTGCGGCCACATACTCGGGCCCTTTGAGGCGGCCCTCGATCTTGAAGCTGGCCACGCCCGCTGCCGCCATGTCCCGCAGGGCGGCGATGTGGCTGTGATCCTTCAGGCTGAGGTGGCTGGCCGCCGGGCCGCCCTGGCCGCCGGCGGCAAAGGGCAGCCGGCAGGGGCCGGCGCAGGCGCCCCGGTTGCCCGAGCGACCGCCGAAGAAGGCCGACATGTAGCACTGGCCCGACACGCTCATGCACAAGGCGCCGTGCACGAAGCACTCCACCTCCAGCGACGTGTTTTGCGCGATGGTGCGGATCTCCGAAAGGCTCAGCTCCCGCGCCAGGATCACCCGGGCAAAGCCCATCTGTTCCAGCATTTTCACGCCGGCCAGGCTGTGCACGCTCATCTGGGTGGAGGCGTGCAGCGCCAGCCCCGGCGCGGCGCGCTTTGCCAGGGCGGCCGCGGCCAGGTCCTGCACGATGAGGGCGTCCGCCCCGGCCCCGGCCGCGCAGCGCACGGCCTCGCACAGGGCGGGCAGCTCGTCCGGGTAGGCGAGCGTGTTCACGGCCACGTACACTTTTACGTCCCGGGCATGGCAAAAAGCCACGGCATCCCGCAGGGCCGCGGCTGAAAAATTTTCCGCCGAGCGGCGGGCGTTAAACTGCAACAGCCCGAGATAGACGGCGTCCGCCCCCGCGTACACCGCCGCGCGGAGCATGTCGGCATTGCCGACAGGCGCCAGGATCTCAGGCCGTTTTGTCCCCATGGATGGCTGGGTCATTTCTGATCCTTTAAGTAGCCCAGCTCACGGCGCAGGCGCTCCACCTCGCGGCGGGCTTCCTCCGCAGCCAATTTGGCCTTGGCCGCGTCCTCCAGGTAATCCTTGATCTGGGCGCGCATATTGTCGGCGCCGCTGGTGCTTTTTTTCAGCTCGTCCAAATAATCCATGGCCGTGATGACGGCGGCCGTGGTGAGGGACGCGGTGGGATTGTTCATCAGTACCTGGTTCATGTCGGAATCCAGCTTCTCGGCCAGGCCCAGCACGTACTCCTCGGTATCGGTGGTGGCGATGACATAGTTGGAGCCACAGATCTCCAGCTTGATCTTGTTCGCAGGCATTGCAATTGACCCCTTTCTGCAGATACGCGGCCCGCAGCACAACTGGGGCCTTGTCCTCTATTATAGACGAAAAACACGCGCTGGGAAAGTACATTTTTGAAAAAACCCTATAAAATCCATTTTTTTGTTGAACCGAACGGGGAAAAACATTATAATAGAGCTGTCTGCCAAGGCGCCGAAGCGCGCCTGGGGACTGGGTTTGTGTGGTTTGCCAGCCCATAGCAAACACCTGTATTTTTATTGCGGACTTTTTTGCGTCCGCGTGGGGCGCCGCCATCCGGGCCGCGCCTTGATTGCCCAGAATCCATCAAGTTTTGAGGAGTAGATATTTTGGAAGAGAAAAAGATGACCAGCAAAGAGTTTGAGCGCCTGCTTGAGGAGAAGCTGTTCGGCGAGTTCGCCGTGGAGCTGAAAGACGCCACCTACCAGCAGATCTACCACGCCATGGCGCTGATCGTGCGCGGGATGCTGAGCCACCGGCGCAAGCAGTTCCTGGCGCGCACCTACGGCGCCAACGGCAAGCAGGTGTACTACCTGTGCATGGAATTTTTGATGGGGCGCAGCCTGAAGATGAGCCTGTTCAACATGGGGCTTGCCGAGGCCGCTGAGGGTGCGCTGAAAAAGTACGGCATCAACATTGAAAAGCTGTACGACGAGGAGCCGGACGCGGGGCTGGGCAACGGCGGCCTGGGCCGCCTGGCCGCCTGCTACCTGGACGGCATGGCCACGGACGACATCCCCGGCATGGGGTATTCCATCCTGTACGAGTACGGCATCTTCAAGCAGAAGATCGTGGACGGCTGGCAG
>CAJMEU010000084.1 GCA_905212515.1 uncultured Oscillospiraceae bacterium
TGCGCGCAAACAAGCTCGCGGCGCTGTACATCAGCAATTGCTGGTGGATAGTTTTCCATTTGGTTGCCGGTTTGTCATACCATTTTTCGGCTTTTGCGGTTTCGATGGTGATCGTGGTCCCTGCCAATTTTCGTCCGTCCGATTTCCGTACCGTCTCGCAGCCGCAACGCGACGCTACCTTCCAAAGCTCACCGACTTAGACATAATCCAGGTCATGGGCAAATTTGCCGCTGCGATTGACGAGGGCGATGCAGCTGTGACCGCTCCAGGCGGGGCGGCCCTGCACCAGAACCAGGTTATGCATGTCAAGGGTCGGGGAAACGCCCATGCGCCCGGCGATCTCCACCGCGACAAAGCAGTTGTCCGGGTTATTCTGATAGGTGGACGGGACAATGCTGCTTTTTGCATAGATGCGTGCGACCTTGGCAATGTTGGTCAGAAGTTCGATGTTGTCTGCCAGGTTTTTCGTCTGCTGGACGGTCGGCGCCGACGCAAGGGCGGAGGCGCTGATATCCAGGCTTTCCGCGGCGGCAAGCTCCATCTGGCCGTCCGTGTAGTTCTCCAGGTTGTCGTTCACAATATCCTTCCTCTCGGTTGTTTTTTGGCGGATGCAACGTGCAGCCGGTAACAGGCCATAAACTCGGCGTCGTCCAGCGCCACGGGATACAGCCGATACCGGCCGTCCCGCAGCAGTTGCAGACAGTACAGCGCGTCCACCGGCCAGCGCCGGGCCCGGCACAGCTTGCGGTAGGCATTCAGCTGCGCCTTCACCAGCGTTTTCTTGACGGTGGCATTGGTTTTCAGGTCCACGACGGCCCGCCGCCCGTCCAGATCCCCGTAGCGGTCGATGGTGCCGGCATAGCGCATGGTCGGGTGCGCCAGCGGCTTTTCGATGGCCTGCCAGGAAACCGTATGTTCCCGCAGAAAGCGCGCGTATGCCTCCACGTACCCGGCGATGTCGGCATCACAATCCGTCTCGCCGGTCTTGTCCAGCATTTCGGTGGCCCTGTGTACCCGCGTGCCGCGGTCGGCGGCATGGTCCAGGATGTACTTGTCGATCTCCCCGTACACCTCGCGGGACAGAAAACGCAATATCTCGGACACGGACGGGATCACCTCGCCGCGGTACTCATAGATGTGCCCCTCGTCGTAGAATTTGAGCTTCATACCGCCGCCCGGGCGGTGCGCACGCTGGCGCAGCTCTCACACCCGGACGGCACTTCCTCGCCGTTGATTGCCAGATAGTACACGCTGTCGCCCTCATAGATCGGCTGCCCGCAGTTGGGGCACACGCCGATGGGCCGCGCGTCCTCGCAGGGGTCAAACGCCCAGCGCCTCACCTCAGCCATTTGACATCCCGCCCTTTCCGTGGTATTCTGATGGTGCAATGTTTTTCTTTGCGCCCTTGTCGAGGGGTCCAGCCTCGTCAGGGGCTTTTCTTTTTGCCAGCCAGTAGGCCGTTACGTTGCGTTCGGTCAGGGTGTCGTACTTCCTGCCCAGCTCCACCACCACGCCGTCCCGCTTCATCTCGTTCAACCGCGGCTGCGTGGCGTTGCGCTCATAGTATCCCAGCGCCCGGCTGATCTCCCGCGCCGTCATCGGCTCTCCGGCCCTCCACAGCACGGCCGTGATCTCTGCGCGGCGCTTTGTCTTGTCCACCTTGGTGTGGCTCTCACGCCGCGTCTCTTGACCGATGCTCATGTGCCCGCTCCTCTCTATGTACTTGTGCCAGATCCAGCTTGTCCGCCGCCTTGCAGCATTGCAGCGCCGCCGCGGCGTATACGGCCAGCAGCACCGCCGCGCCCCAGGTCGGGGTGGTGATAAACCCTTCCAGCGCCGCCAGGGTGAAAACGCCCATTAGGCAGCCGCAGAAGCGCAGAAGAAAAGGCTTCATGTCCGCACCTTGCTTTCCACATTGGCGGCCCAGGCCGCGTTGGCTTGCCGTTCCAACTGCTTTTCCAGCAACTGCGTCAGAACCTCCTGGAATTTCGTGTCCGTCAGCGCCAGCACCAGGGCGTCGTGCTCTGTGGTTTTTTCCAGTGCCGCCAGCCGCTCCAGCGTTTTCTTCGCCTTTTCGGACATGGGCACGTTCATCTGGATTGTGTCAAAAATCATGTCGTTCCTCCTTCCAGCCATTGTTTTACCGCTTCTCTGGGGATGCGCCACAGCCTGGGGCCGACTTTGTGTCCGACCAGCGTGCCGTTTCGCAGTTGTGCCCGCACTGTGGGTGGCTTGGTCTGCGTAATCTCCGCGTACTGATCCACCGTCAATGCCCGCGGAAGCCGGGCCGGGTCAAGGGTATTGATCGTTGGCCTTGTATTTTTCATCTTGATCTCCTTTCATTTTGATCTCCGCTTCGGTTTCTTTTACTGGGTCCACCGTCGCCAGCAACTCCCCTTCTAGGCTCCAATACTGTGTTACCGCCCTGCACGGGTCCTGACCCGTTCCCCGTCCTTCCAGGCTTATGGTCTCGATTACTTGGATGACACGTGCCCGATCGGTGCCTCGCGGTCTGGCGGTAGCGTTTTCTTGCACTAATTTCACCTCGCTTTCTGCCCGCCTTGCGCGGGCCTGTCGTTGTTCGTTCCCCTCTGCCGTGCTATAATGGCGGTGAAAGGGGGTGAGTATAATATGGCTTCGTTTAAAATGAAAGGGTTTGATAAGCTGGAGAAGCAACTCAAACAGGCGGAGAAAGCTGCAAGAGAACTAAGTAAAACCACACATGTATCTTTCGAAGAATTGTTTCCGGCTTCATTCATGAGAAAATACACATCTTTTTCCTCTATGGATGAGTTGCTGAAAGCTGGTGGCTTTAGCGTTGAATCCCAAGAAGATTTTGAAGCAATTTCTAGTAGTGAGTTTGATGTATGTGTAGCAGCGCACACCAAATTCAAAAATTGGGAAGAGATGTTGGATGAAGCGACTTCCCAATTTGCCCTTAAAAAATTAGGCTTCTAATGAATGCCCACCAGAAAGCGAATTGATGATCGTTTGCGCTTCCCTCAAAAGCGTAAGCAGTCGATTCGCTTTTTCTATGGCTTCGTCCAGTTGTTTGGTGTCGATCTCAATCGGCAAATTCAGCTTGTCCACTCTGATTCCTCCTTTCTGGGTTATCCCTTTATTGCCCCGTTAGGAGCGCGAGGGATATTACGATTGACGCTGCCGAAATAAGAATGCTGGGCAGATACGCCCACCATGGCGGATATACAGGCAGCCGTTTCCACCAGGGGGCGCCTTGGGATTTTTTCATGACTTCATTTCCTCCTTTCGAACTTCGAACTTTATAACTTTAAAAGTTACTTTAGTGCAAAAAAAATGGGCGTGGGTTTTTTGATGTCCAAAAGTTCAATCATTGCATCAATCTCATCGCTTCCAAAAACACCTTTTTGCATTTTCGAATAGAATGTTTTTGGAGTAATGCCGATTGCCTTTGCGACCTTGGCTTGTGAGAGATTGCGCTTTGCAATAATTCCTTTCAGTTCATCAGTCCGAATCATTGTCTCACCTCCGTAACTTTTTAAGTTACCATAAGTATACTCTTCGCTTTGTAGCTTGTCAAGATATTTTTCGGTTGACTAACAACTTTTTTGTGATATAATAAAGTTACACACAAAGCAGGGAGGGCCAAATATGACAAAGGGCGAGCGAATAAAACGTAGACGTGAAGAACTGACCCTTACGCAAACACAGCTTGCCGAAGCGATCGGTTCTACAAAACAAAACCTTTATAAGTATGAAAATGATATTATTTCAAATATTCCGTCCGATAAAGTGGAGGCTTTAGCTCATGCCTTAAAAACTACTCCAGCATACCTGATGGGTTGGGAAGAAAAAGATCCTCCCACCCAAGCGGATGAGAGGATCTGGGAAAGGCTGTGCGAGAACAACATCAAACTCACAGTTGCAAATTGGGTTGCTGATCTGGAGTTAGACGATCTTGTAAAGGTAGCTTCAATTTTAGGCACGATACTTGACAAAGAAATTCCTCCAACTGAGCAGGATTGAGAGCGATAAGATTTGCCATCACCCACTTTCTCAATCCAGCATCTTGCTCGGCAGTCATGATCAAGAACCCCTTTCTAAAACTGGAAGTAAATCGTTCCATCTGGGCCCAATTCCATAATACACCAAAATATCCAATATTTCTACAAGAAAATTTTTCCTGCATTTTCTGGGCCACACTGTTTCGACAGGATTCGACGCTTCCTTTTGATCCTATTATATCGCTGTAAGCGGTAAAATCCTATTGACGCACTCCACCAACTTGCCGGCAAAAGATTAGCCAGATTGGAGAAATATAAGAGTCAGCATAAAGTGTCCGTTTTATGACACTTATAAAAGATTATGATAATGGGAAGAGGAGAGGCGAAGAACATATGGCACGCACAAAAAAGCGCTCGGATGGACGCTACGCCCGGCAAATCTATCTTGGCCTTGGCCCGAACGGAAAACGGAAGTACAAAACCATCTATGCCACCACGGCAAAGGAAGCCGACAGATTGGCCGCAGAGTATCGTGCCGCCCTGGGACGTGGGCTCGACCCCAGCGCCGGCAACAGCACGGTGAAGGGGCTGCTGGATAATCTGCTTAGTGTCAAGCGGGCCCAGGGCGTGGGGGCGTCCTGGCTGCGCTCATTAGACCTTTACGCTCGGCATCTGTCTGCGCTGTGGCCCCTTCCCGCCGGCAAAGTGCGTGCTGCCGACGTGCAGCGCGCCTTAAATGAGCTGGCGGGAACCGGCCTGTCCCACAAAACGTTGACGGAGATTGCCGCCACCCTAAAGGCGGCCTTTGCGTTGGCCATACCTGAAATAGTGCAGTACAATCCCTGCGACAAGGTGGTGGTGCCGGCCGGAAAAGCCTCTCAAACGCGCGGTTGGCTGGATGATGAGCGCCAGCGTTGGGTGCGTG
Source organism: uncultured Oscillospiraceae bacterium (assembly GCA_905212515.1). Lineage (GTDB taxonomy): Bacteria > Bacillota > Clostridia > Oscillospirales > Ruminococcaceae > Ruthenibacterium. The sequence continues at coordinate 4,909 of CAJMEU010000084.1, forward strand.
AGACCCCTCACCGGGCCCAGCGCGCCGCTATGTTGATGATGTATTCCGGGCTACGCCGTGGCGAGGCCACGGCTCTGACGTGGGCAGATGTTGATTTGGAGCAGCGCACAATCTCTGTTTCAAAGAGTTGGGATTTTGTGGCCAGGCGTGTAAAAACCCCTAAAACCGCGGCAGGAACGCGAACCGTAAACATCCCGCAGGTCTTGACCGACTTTCTGAGCGCCGAGCGAGCGGCAGACCCTACAACTTTATATGTGCTTCACACTGCAACAGGCGGCCGCATGACAGATACTGCTTGGAAACGGCTCTGGGACAGTTATATGAGCGACCTTAATGTCAAATACGGCTATCATGAAGCGGTGAACAAATACGCCGCCCGCCGTAAGGGCGAGGACGGAACCGCTCAGGGTAGCTTGCCCATGAGGATTCGCACCTTTACCCCGCATGAGCTACGTCATACTTTCTGCACCCTGATGTACTTTGGAGATGTAGACGTTCTCACAGCACGAGACCAAATGGGGCACAGCGATATCAGCGTCACCATGGGCATCTATACCCATCTGGACGCCAAATACAAGCGGGCCAAAATGGACGCGCTGGACAGCTATATCTCAAATACATGCAAGTCAGATGCAAGTCAATTTTGATAAAAAATCCTTTTATATCGCCAAAAAAATCCACTTTTCTTTTCGGCTCCGACCCGGAAGGCCGCTGGTTCGAATCCAGTCGGGCGCACCAAACCCCTGCCAGCTTGTATGGCAGGGTTTTTGTTTGTCACCCTGCCCGGCGGCCGTGTATTCCCGCCCTGTCTGTGGTATACTGAAAACAGAACAGCAAAAAGGGGGCGGCGTCCATGTGCGGCCGTTATCAATTTACCGCCGCGCCGGGTGAGGATTACCGGCGCATCCTGCGCGACTTGCAGCGGCGCCGCGGCGCGGACGCCCTGCCTGAGGGCGATGTGGCGCCTTCCCGGCCAGCGCCCGTGCTGGTGCTGCGGGAGGGAAAGATCGTCACCGACCTGTTCGCCTGGGGTCTGCCCGGAACGCGGGGCGGCTTGGTGATCAACGCCCGGGCCGAAACGGCGGCCCAGCGGCCCATGTTCCGCGACAGCGTGCTGGCCCGCCGCTGCGTGGTGCCCACCACCGGCTTTTACGAGTGGGACGCCGCCCGTCACAAATATCTGTTCCAGCTGCCGGGCAGCGCGCTTCTGTACCTGGCCGGCCTGTATGACTATGTGGACGGCCAGGGCCGCTACGTCATCCTGACCACAGCACCCAACGCCTCCATGGCCCCCATCCACGACCGCATGCCCCTGGTGCTGCCGCGGGAGCAGATCCGCCCCTGGCTGGCCGATACCGAGGCCGCTTTGGCCCTGCTGGATACTGCGCCACCTTTATTGGACCGCGTCAGCGCCGACGGCCAGCAATCCTTCTTATAAAGAACAACCGATTTTGCCTTCCGGCAGGGCCGGAATTTTTTACAGCCGCAGGCAACATGACACACTGCCGTCATGTTGCCCGTGTTATGCTGGTGTCACTTTAAGAAGGAGGGGTATTGTATGATCGAATCGAGATGCGGCTGCCTGTGCAGCGCATGTACTTACCAAAAACAGGGGATGTGCCAGGGCTGTACGGCCATCCAAAAACCTTTTTGGGGCGAAAGCTGCCCGCTGAAGGCTTGCTGTGAGGACAAAGGCCACGGCCACTGCGGGGCGTGCGCGGATTTTCCCTGTGCGCAGTTGACCCAGTTCGCCTACGACAAGGAACAGGGCGACGAGGGCCGGCGCATCGAACAGTGCCGCCGCTGGCAAGAGGGCTAGCGTTCTTCGGAGCCAGCCTCTTCTTCGAGGATGGCCCGCGCCTGTTCCTGGCGCTCTTGCCGCAACTGCTGCGGCGCCAGCACCCGCACCCGCGCACCAAAGCTGAACACCCAGGCGCGCATGGTCTCATAACTGGCGAAGTCCCGCTCCAGCAGCAGGGCGCCGTCCGTGCGGCGGGTGAAGCAGTCCGGGCCGTACTCTTCGACGAGGCGATGTTTTTCCCCCGGGTTGAACAGGGCTTTCAGATGGGCGGCCGGGGCGGCGAAATAGCGGGTGAAGTCCAGCTCTTCCGGCGGAATGGGCCGAGGAGCAAAGGACTCGTCCAGAACGAACAGGTTCCACAGGCGGTTCAGCTTGAACAGGCGGAAGCCCCCCCGCCCCAAGCAGAAGCCCAGCACATACCAATCGGCCCACTGGTACACCAGACGGTACGGTTCCACGCGGCGCCGGCTCTCGCCCTTTTCCGCATAATAGCAAAAGGCGATGCAGACGCTGTTTTCGATGGCCCCTTTGATCTCACCGATCTTTTGTGTCAGCAAACCCCTGTAATGGGAGGCCAGGTCGATGTGCAGCACCTCCGCCGCCGGGCTGCCTTTGGGGGACAGCTTTTCCGCCAGCGCCCGCGCACTGGCGGTTTTTGACACGCTGTCGACGCCCCCAAGACCGGCCAGCACTGCCTGCAGCTCACCGCGGGTGAGCAGGGCTTTATCCAATTTATACCCCGGGGCGATGGAAATGCCGCCGCCGTGCCCCTGGGTGGTGACGAGGGGCACCCCCGCCCGGCAGATATCGTCGATATCCCGGTTGATGGTGCGCCGCGACACCTCAAATCTGCGCGCCAGCTCGGGCGCAGTAGTTTTGTCCTGCTGCAGCAAAATGGTCAGGATCCCCATCAGTCGGTCCATCTTCATCCTCTCACCTCTTGTTAATCATACCATATAAAGCGGACACGCCCCTGTCCTGTTTGCAAAAAAGCCGCCCTTGTGGATCACACAAGGGCGGCTTTTGCTTGTTCACATATCGGAAATACTGTCAAAACGCACGAAGGGCAGGCTCTCCTCGATGAGGATGCGGCACTCGGCGTTGAAGATGGGCGTGTCGATGGTGCGCTCACCGGCCAAATACTCGTTCATGATGTTGATGGCGTTGTACCACTGCTGGGCCGGGCCCTGGCAGATGGTGGCGCCGATGATGCCCTCGCGGATGAAGGTGTAGGTCATCTCCGTGCGCTCGAAGCCGAATACGCGGATGGCGCCCTGCTTTTTGTGGTTTTTCACCGCCGCGGCCGCCCACTGGGTCAGGCCGTTGGTCACATAGAACATGTTCATGTCCGGGTGGGCTTTCATCTGTCGCTCGGCGATCTCATAGATGCTTTGATAACCCATGCGTTCCGTCTCGATGGGGATCTCGCACACCTCGAGCATCCTGCCCGCGGGGTCGTTCTTCTCCACAAATTCCGCGAACCCGCGGATGCGCTCCTGGGTACCGCAGAACTTCTGGTTGGCGGCCAGCACCACGCACCGCATGCCCGGGCCGTTGTACAAAAAGGCCAGGCGGCCGGCCAAAAGGCCCATGGCATGGTCGTCCGGGCCCACGTGGAACAGCCGGCGAGAATTGGGCGTGTCCTCGATGACCGTGGCGTAAGGGATCTCCGGCGGGATCAGCTGGTCCAGCTGGGACTCCTTGCCCTGTACGGGCACCAGCACCAGGGCGTTCACATTCTGGGCCAGCAGGCGCAGCAGGGCCTCTTTCTGGTCGGCGAAGCTATAACTGTAGACGGCTTCCACCACCACATCCACACCGAAGGGCTGCAGTTTGTCGCGGGCGTAGTTTACGCCGCTCATGGCTTCGGCCCAGAACTCCGTCTCCACCCGGGAGATACACACGCCGATCTTGAGATTGCTCTTGCGGCTGACCAGGGCGCGGGCGATGCGGCTGGGCCGGTAGCCCAGGGCGTCAATGGCACTTTGCACGGCCTGCATGTTGCGGGCCGACACTTTGCCCCGGTTGTGGACCACACGGTCCACCGTGCCGATGGACACGCCGGACAAGCGCGCCACGTCTTTGATGGTTGGCTGTGAGGACATAGATTTCACACCGTTTCTTCCCTTAAAACAGGAAAACTTAAAGAGAATTGCCTGGGAATAATTATACCTTGAAATTTACGGCTTGTAAAGCCGCGGGCCGCGCAGCGCGGTACTCGGGCACGCCCTGGGCGCCCACGTCCAGCAGCCAGGTGCCGCCCTCCTCGCCGCCAGCGGTGCCCACGGCCGCCGAGGTGACCAGCAGCGTTCCCAGCCCCGCGCCGCCGAAGGCCACGCTGCTCACCTGGCTGGCCGGCAGCGGGATCTCAGCCAGCAGCCGCCCGTCCGGGGCCCAGCGGGCCACGTGGCCGCCGCCCCAGCAGGCCGTCCACAGGCAGCCGTCGGCGTCCACCGTCATGCCGTCGGGCACGGCGCCGTCGGCGCTGTCCAGCCGCACCAGCACCCGGCCGCCGGCCAAGGCGCCTTCCCGGGGGCTGTACACATAGCGGCGCACAGCCCTGTCGCCGGAATCCGTGTGGTAGAACACCGTGCCGTTCCGAGCAAAGCCCATGCCGTTGGAGATTCGAAGGTCCGCCAGCAGCCGGCGGGGCGGGCGGCCGTTCTCAAACAGCCACAGGCTGCCGTTCTCGTTCTGCGGCGTCTTGGTGCCGGCCAGCACCCGGCCTGCGGGGTCACAGATGGCGTCGTTGAAGCGCTCGCCCGGGGCCATGGGCACCTGCCACACCGGCCGGAAAGCCTCTTCCCCCGCGCCGTAGGGGCAGGCGAACACGCCGGCCTCGGTCAGCAGCAGCAGATCTCCCGCTTCATCAAAGAGGAACGCCCCCAATTGGTAACGGCACTGCAGCAGCAGGTGCGTTTCGCCCTCCGGCGTACAGGCGTACAGCCGTCCGTTCACGATATCGGTGAACGCGAACTCGCCTGTTTCTTCATGCCACAGCGGCCCCTCGCCCAGGGTGCAGGGGGCCAGGTCCAGTTTTTTCAGCATGGCGCTCACCATTCAGTCACACAGCCGTCTTCCAGCCGGAAGACGGGATTCTTCCAGGCAAGGTCCGGTTCTTCCATGGCCCGCACGGCGGCTTCGTCCACCTCCAGGCCCAGGCCCGGGCCCTTCATCAGCGCCACATAGCCGTCCTGATAGCGGAACACCGCTTTGTCCTTCAGATAATCGCCCACTTCCTGGCCCTTGTTGTAGGCCATGCCGATGCTCTGCTCCTGGATGCAGGCGTTCACGCAGGCGAAGTCGATCTGCAAACAGGAGGCCAGGGCCACCGGCCCCAGGGGACAGTGGGGGGCCAGGGCCACATCGTAGGCCTCGGCCATGGCGGCGATGCGCCGCACCTCGCTGATGCCGCCGGCGTGGGACAGATCCGGCTGGATGATATCCACACAGCCCCTCTCCAGCAGGTCTTTGAAGCCCCAGCGGGTGTAATTGCGCTCGCCGGTGGCCAGGGGGATGCTGGTGAAGCGGTGCAGCCGCTCGAACACGTCGATATTCTCCACCAGCACCGGCTCTTCCACAAACAGGGGCTTCAGCGGCTCCAGCTCTTTCAGCAGTGTTTTGGCTGTGCTCTGATGGGCGCGGCCGTGGAAGTCGATGGCAATGCCGAAATCCGGCCCCACGGCGTCGCGCACGGCCTGCACCTTTTCCAGCAGGCCGTTGATGGCCCTGCTGTCATTGATCCAGCCGATGCGGTCCGTACCCAGCATCTTCACGTTTTTGAAGCCCTGGGCCTTCTTTTCCCGCGCCGATTTGGCGCAGATCTCCGGCGTGTCCGAATCGATCCAGCTGTACACCTCCATCTTGTCGCGCACACGGCCGCCCAGCAGCTCGTAGACAGGCACGCCCAGGGCCTTGCCCTTCAGGTCCCACAGGGCCTGGTCGATGCCCGACAAAGCGCTGGTCAGCACGGGGCCGCCGCGGTAAAAGCCGCCGCGATAGATGGTTTGCCAGATATCCTCCACATTGCGTGGGTCGGCGCCCAGCAGATAAGGTTCCAATTCGTGGATACAGGCCTGGGTGGTGGCGGCGCGGCCTTCCACCACCGGCTCGCCCCAGCCCACAAAGCCGTCGTCCGTCTCCAGCCGCAGCAGCAGCCAGCGCGGGCGGATGCGGAACGTCTCGATCTTCGTCAGTTTCATTTTGCTTCCTCCGTTTCATGGATGGTGAGGGGCAGCAGCGTGCCGCCGTTGAACGTGTTTTCCGGTACCACAGGCAGCAAAGCGCCGCCGTCCACCGTGATGCGGGTCCCGGTCATGTACGCGCATTTGTCCGAGGCGAGGAACACCAGGATGTCCGCCACTTCCTCGGGCGTGGCAAAACGCCGCAGGGGAATGCGCTCGCGCACCTGCTGGATGGGGTTGTCTGCATCCCACACGTCGGTGTAGCCCGGCGCCAGGGCCAGCACGCGGATGTTGTAGGGGGCCAGCTCCATGGCGGCGTTGCGGCAGAAGGTGTCCACCGCGGCCTTGCTGGGCGCATAGATGTTGGCATCCGGGAAACAGCCGTCCACATGGTTGGAGGCGATGTTGATGATGACGCCCGGCTTTTTGTTGGCCGCCATGTTGCGCGCTGCCATTTGGGTGCCGAAAAAGGCCGCCTTCCAGTCGGTGCGGGTGATGCGCTCCCACTGGGCCTCCGTCACCTCCAGCAGGGGGTGAAATTCGCTGACGCCCGCGTTGTTTACCATCAGGTCAATGGTGCCGAACGCGGCGTAAAACTCCTCGAACAGGCCGCACAGGCTGGCATAATCGCTCACATCCGCCCGCAAGGCCACGGCCTTGGCGCCCGCCTCGCGCGCCAGGCGGCAGGTCTCTTCGGCGCCCGCAGCGTTATTGCAGTAATTGACGCCCACGTCATAGCCGTTTTTGGCCAGCGCGATGGCGATGGCCTGGCCGATGCCGTGGCTGGCGCCGGTCACCAAAGCTGTTTTTCGTTGCATAGTTGTCCTCTCCTTTGTTGATTTTTTGTCAAACTGGCTTATATAGCCATGTGTGTACGTTAACTCTAATTATAACACACTTTTCACAACGCACAAGTATTAACCTGTTTTTTCTTGTTTTTCTCCTATTTTTTAGGCAGTTTTCCCAATCATCGCTTTGCTTTTCCATCTGATTCTACCAATTTTTGCTGCTTCTTACACATTTCCACGTCCCCATTTTTAATAGGAAGATGTTCCTATAAACGTCCTTTTTGCAACTTGCGGCAAAATGCACAAAATATTCAATTGATTTTAACGAAAACGATGAATATTTCCGAGATTATTGACAAGGAAAGAGGCGATGTCTATAATAAAGACATGGTGTTAACGTAAACACATCAAGCAACAGTACGTGGCAAATCACAATAAAAGGAGGCCGCACCTGCATGCTCAATTCCGTGGAGTTCAGGCATATCAGCAAGTATTTCCCCGGCGTGAAAGCTTTGGACGACATCAGCTTCACCGCCACCAGCGGGCAGGTTTACGCCTTTTTGGGGGAGAACGGCGCCGGTAAATCCACCTTGCTGAAGATTCTCAACGGCGATTACCAGCCGGATTTCGGCGAGTATCTGATCAACGGCA
>CAJMEU010000085.1 GCA_905212515.1 uncultured Oscillospiraceae bacterium
GGAGGATCTCTATCTTGATCTCGGTGAACTGACAGCTGAACTTGGAAGATATCTCAGGCAGAAGCCTGGATTTGTACAGCAGCGAGGTGGCGATGCGGACCGTCGACTTGGACGCTTGCGCCAGACGGCGGGCTTTTTCCACCGCGTCATCCGATAAGCGGATGATGGTCTTCGCATCCTCGTAAAGCGACTTTCCCGCGGGGGGTGAGCGTCACGCCGTGGTTGGTGCGTTCAAAAAGCCGAAAACCGCAGCGCTCCTCTAAAAGATTGATCTGCTGGATGATCGCGGGGAGGAGATGAACAGTGCCTCCGCCGCTTTTCCAAAGCTGCCCAGATCGGCGGTTTTGATAAAAGTGTCCAGCTGGTGATTGTACATAACACCCCTCCCGCCATAAGTTTTTACTTTATGCCATGATAACATATCCGAACTTCCGAAGCAAGGCGGGCTTTGTTAAAATGAAATCAGAGCAAAGAAGGCGGCACAAACAAGGAGGCAGAAAGAGATGAAGAAACTTGGGTTCGGCCTGATGCGGCTTCCGCAGACACACCCCGACGATTACAGCAGTGTGGATATGGAAGCGGTTAAAAAAATGGCGGACGCTTTTATGGCGAACGGCTTCACCTATTTTGACACAGCGGCCCCTTATCACCGCGGAAACAGCGAGACGGCGTTCCGGGAGGCAGTGGCGAAACGCTATCCCCGTTCGGCCTATACCATCACCGACAAGCTGTCCCTTTTCATGATCCAGGATGAAAAAGAGTTTCCCGGCTTTTTTGCCGCGCAGCTGGAGCGGCTGGGTGTGGAGTACGTGGATTACTATTGGCTCCACGGCCTTGGAGGGGCCTCTTACCGTCAGGCGGAGGCTATGCACGCCTTTGCGTTTGTGCAGCAGCTGAAGGCCGAGGGCAAGGTAAGGCACATCGGGCTTTCCTTTCATGATAAGGCGGCCCTGCTGGAGGAGATTTTGACCCAGCACCCCGAGATGGAATATGTGCAGCTTCAGCTCAACTATCTGGATTGGGAGGACGCCACCGTGGAGGCCCGCAAGTGTTACGAAGTAGCCACCCGGCATAGAAAGCCGGTCATCGTGATGGAGCCGGTCAAGGGCGGCAGCCTGGTGAACATTCCCGACGCGGCAAAGGCGCTGTACCAAAACTATGATCCGGCGCTTTCCATCGCCTCCTGGGCCATCCGCTTCGCGGCTTCACCGGCCAACGTTATGATGGTGCTTTCCGGCATGAGCGATGAAGCGCAGATGGCGGACAATATCAGCTATATGAAGGATTTCAGGCCGCTGGGCGCAGAGGAACAGAAAATCGTGGAACAGGCGACGCGGATCATCAAAAGCGCGATCACCATTCCCTGCACCGCCTGCCGCTACTGTGTGGACGGCTGCCCGGTGAAGATCGCCATCCCGGAGACCTTTGCCATTTATAACAACCTCAAACGCTTTGGGCCGCAGCAGGGGATAGTCGCCAGGACCTACTACGGCAACCTGACGCAGGCGCACGGCAAAGCGGCCGCCTGCCTGAAATGCGGCAAATGTGAAAAACGCTGCCCCCAGCACCTGCCCATCCGCAGGTATTTGGAGGAGGCGGCAGCGGCGCTGGAACAGCGATGAAAAAGAAGGAGCGGTTTAAAATGAAAGCGTTGATCGCCTATTACTCCCGCGCGGGAGAAAATTATGTGAACGGCACGCTGCGCCAGCTGGCGGTGGGCAATACCGAGGCCGCCGCAAAAATGCTGGAGGAACTGACGGGGGCGGACTTGTTTGAGATCCGGTAGAAAACGCCTTATTCCGACCGATACAGGACCTGCATCGAGGAGGCAAAACAGGACCTTGTGAAAAACGTCCGGCCGGCGTTGGCGGCATATCCGGCAAACATGGACGAATACGATTGCATCTATTTGGCCTTTCCCAATTACTGGGGCACCATGCCCATGGCCGTGTGGACCTTTTTGGAGCATGAGGACCTTTCCGACAAGACCATCCGCCCGCTGTGCACCAACGAGGGCAGCGGCATGGGCAAAAGCGAAAGGGACATCAAGAAACTGTGTCCCACCGCGGCGGTCACGCCCGGGCTAGCCATCACCGGCGGGAAGGTGGAGCTGGCCAAGCCGGAGATTGAACGATGGCTGGCGGAGTGAAACAAATTTCCCAACGCGGTTCACCACTTAAAAAAGGAGAAGAACAATGGAAAATAGGACAATGGATAAAAGCGGGCACAGCTGCAAAAAAGGGTATGTGTATGAATTGATGGAACAAGGCGGCCCCACCGATTGCCGGGAACCCTATTTTAAAGAAGCCGTCGAGGAGATGACGCGCGCAAGGACCCTATGTGTCAAAGCCAATCAGGCGTTGCCGGACGATCCGTCTTATATCGGCTATCTGGAACAGCTGTTTGGGCGAAAGCTGGACGATGTCCGGATCCTGACGCCGTTTATCTGTGATTTCGGAAACCGGGTGAGGTTCGGAAAAAATGTTTTTATCAACCACTCTGCGATCCTGTCCGCCTCCGGGGGCATCGAGTTCGGGGATGGAGTCTCCGTTGCGCCTGGCGTCAGGATCGCCACCATCAACCATGACTTTGATCAGCGGCATTCTATCTATACCTATGGAAAGGTGCTCATTCAGAAAAATGCCTGGATCGGAATGAATGTCACGATCTGCCCCGGGGTTACGATCGGCCGATATGCCGTTGTGGGCGCAGGCGCCGTGGTCACAAAAGATATCCCGGATTATGCGGTGGCCGCAGGGGTCCCGACGAAGGTGATCAAATATCTCGACCCCCAACAGCAGAAAGAATAGCCTGAAGGTTAAAATCAAGGCAGAGCCTGTAAAAATAAAGCGGTATGTATAAGAGGCGGAGAAGCGGGGATACTAATTCCATCTTCGGAAAGAGGTGATCATAAATGGAAAACCAAGGTGTTGTGTGTGATGTTTGCGCCTGCGCTTATCACAAAGAGGACAACAAATGCAGCCTGCCCACGATCCAGGTGACGGAGAATTGCGCTGGCAGCGAACAGAAGGTGGAGACCCCGCATTTCTGCAAAAGCTTCGAGGAAAAATGATCCGCCTTCCCCATGGGCCCGCCAATCGGCGGGCCTTACTTTTTTATGCTTTGAGGAGATCCGACGCTTTTTCAGGCAAATTGGGTGAAAACAAGTAAACCCATATCAATCAGGGGAAAAATGTGCTATACTGGATGCATCTTTAAAAAATGACGCGGAGAGCGTCATCCCGCGGCCGGCGTGCGAACGGGGCGGCGGAGCAACGGAGGAATTGAATATGAAGAAATACATACGTTTGGCCGCTGCCGCGTTGGCGGCGGTCATGCTGCTGTCCGGCTGCGGGGCGGCATCGTCCAGCGCGGTGAAGCTGGACCCGCAGGACCCGGTGAACATTACCATTTGGCATTATTACAACGGCGCCCAGCAGCTGGCCTTCGACAAGCTGGTGGAGGAGTTCAACGACACCGAGGGCCGTGAGCGCGGCATTTACGTGGAGGCGCACAGCCAAGGCAACGTCAGTGATCTGGAGACCAAGGTGCTGGACGCCTTCAACAAAACGCCCGGCAGCGAAGTGCCGCCGGACATCTTCTCCTCCTACGCGGACACCGCGTACGCCATCGAGCAGATGGGCCAACTGGTGGACCTGGGGCGGTATATGACCGAGGAGGAGATCTCCGAGTATGTACCCTCCTTTATAGAAGAGGGCCGCATCGGCGCCAACGGCGAGCTGAAGATCTTCCCCACGGCCAAAGCGACCGAGATCATGCTGCTGAACAAGACCGAATGGGACGCTTTCTGCGCCGAGACGGGCGTGACGGCGGACGGCCTTTCCACCAAGGAAAAATTGGTGGAGACGGCCCGCACCTACTATGAGTGGACGGACGCCAAAACGCCCGACGTGCCCGGGGACGGCAAATCTTTTTATGGCACCGACGCCGTGGCCAACCTGTTCATCATCGGGGCCATGCAGCAGGGGGTGGAACTGTTCAGTGTGGACAAGGGCCAAGTCACGCTGCATCCGGACAAGGACGCCATCCGCCGCATCTGGGACTTTTACTATGTGCCCTTTGTGAACGGCTGGTTCGGCGCTTATGGGCGCTTCCGTTCGGATGATGTGAAGATCGGCGAGCTGGTGGCTTTCACCGGTTCCACCTCCAGCGGCACTTACTTCCCCGATGTGGTGGAGACGGCCGAGGGGCAAACCCCCATCGAGTGCCTGGTGGCGGCCAATCCCATGTTTGAAAACAGCCAGCCCTATGCGGTGCAGCAGGGCGCGGGCATGGTGGTGACGAAAAGCACCCCGCAGCGCGAATATGCGGCGGTGGAATTCCTCAAATGGTTCACCCGCGAGGAGAACAACATTCAGTTCAGCTGTACCTCCGGCTATCTGCCGGTGAAGAGCGCCTCCATGAGCGTGGAAAAGATGGACCAGGTGCTGCAAGAGCAGGGCGAGGAGATGCCGGCGGTGAACCAGGAGATCATGTCCATCTGCTTTGACATGACCAAGGACACCACGCTGTACACCAACAAGGCGTTCAACAAGGGCACCGAAGCGCGCAAGGTGGTGGAGTACAATTTGAGCGATAAAGCCGCCGCGGACCGCGCCGAGGTAGTGGCCCGCGTGCAGGCGGGCCAAAGCCAGGAGGAAGCGGTGGCGGAGTTCGTGACGGACGAGGCGTTCGACGCCTGGTACCAGGGGTTCTGCAGCGCGCTTGAAAACTCCGTGGCATAACAGGACAGAAAAAGGGGCTGGCAGGCAATGAAAAAAGCTGGAAACCGCAAAAAAAAGAATATTTTCCGGCTGTTTGTGCTGCCGCTGGTGTGCATCATGCTGCTGCAGGCCGCCCTTTCATACGGGACAGTGCTGGCCAGCGGCACCTTTTCCACGCTGAACGAATATTCGGCCGGCCAGCTGAGCCAGGCCACGGAAAACCGGAAGATCAGCTTGGAAAACATCATGGTGCAGCAGTGGAGCAGGCTGAATGAAGCCGTGAATACCGCCACCCAGGCCATGGACCAATATTTGGCCGAAAGAAGCCTGACGCTGGACGAATTGTGGACCAGCGAGGAGGCCAAAACGGAATACCTGGGCTTGGTGGCAAGCCAGATGGTATCGTTGCTGCGCAAAAATTCCGTGACCGGCACCTTCCTGATGCTGGCCTCGCCAGAGACCGCCCGCACGGGCGGGAAAGCCAGCGGCGTGTGCTTCCAGGACGCCGACCCTTTGTCGGACCCGCTGGACATGTCGGACGTGCAGATGAACCGCGGCGCGCCCACGCTGGTGAAAGAGCTGGGCATCGCGCTGGACGTGGAGTGGAAAGCCAGCTTTGCCCTGCGCCCGGCGGGTGAGGAGGCGGCCGACAACTTTTTTTACCAGCCTTATCTGGCGGCCCGCCAGAACCCGTCCATGAGCTGGGAAAACCTGGGCTATTGGGGCGGCCTGTACAGTTTAGAGGGCGCCGCCGGTGACGAAGCCCACCGGCGCATCACCTATTCGGTGCCGCTGCGCACTGCGGACGGCCAGGTGTTCGGTGTGGCCGGCGTTGAGGTGTCGGAGCGGTTTTTGTCCAGTCAGCTGCCTTACTACGAACTGGACAGCGCCCGCAAGGGCGGCTATTTGCTGCTGGAACAGAGCGCGGGCGGCGACTACAACGTGCTGCTGGCCACCGGCCCGGACGCCAAGCGCGCGCTGCAGGGCCACAAGAGCGTAACACTGACGCAGACGGAGTATGGCGACCTGCGCGCCCTGGACCGCGTACAGGACGGCGGACAGCAAATGTACGCAATGCCAAAAAAGCTGAATTTGTACAGTGCGAACACGCCCTTTGAACAGCGCGTGTGGTACATAGCCGGCGTGCAGGACAGCGAGGCGCTGTTCGGCATCAGCAGTGAGCTGCTGCGCATCTTTGTGCTGGCCATCCTGCTGTCTTTGGCCGTGGGCGTGGTGGGCGTGTACTTTGTGGTGCGCCATGTCACGCGACCCATCCAGGCGCTGTCCCGCTGTATCCGTGACAGCGGGAAAAAAGGGCTGGAGGCGTTCCGCCGCAGCGACATCGCGGAAGTGGATGACCTGTACGACACCCTGTGTGACCTGACGGAGCAGCAGAAGCGATCGGCTTACGCGCTGATGGAGGAAAAAGAGCGCTACCGTCAGGCGCTGCAAAGCTCGTCGGACGTGCTGATCAGCTACGACCGCGACGAGGACGTGGCTACGTTCGTGAACCTGGAGGGCCAGGGCGGCGAGGAGGCCGGCTTTGTGGCTGAGGACTTCCTGTCCCGTCCGCAGAAATTCATCCATCCGGACGACCGGCGCATTTTGTCCGCACGCCTGATCGAGGCACGCGGCGAGGTGACGGTGTCCTTCCGCTCCAGCTTGTTTTCCGACAAAAACGATTACCAGTGGGTGGAACTGAGCGGCAAAACACTGCCCGGGGAAAACGGCGGGACCAAGATCATCGGCAGCATCCGCAACATCCACGAACAGAAGATGAAGGAGCTGGAGCAGGAGGAATCCATGTACCGCGACCGGACCACGGGCCTGTACAGCCGCGGGCCGGGCGAGGACATCATTCGCGCCTGCATCGAGAGCGGCGGGCAGGGCTGCCTGCTGCTGATGGACCTGAAAGGCTTTTTGGCCTTCAACGAGCAGTTCGGCATGGCGCTGGGCGACGCGGTTCTGGAGGACTTCGGCCGCCTGCTGCTGGAATTGGAGAAAGAATCCGCCGCCCGGGGCGCGGACCCGGTGTGTGTGCGCCTGGGCGGCGATGAGATGATGGTGTGGTTGGGCAACTGCGGCCAGGAGGAAGCGTCCCGCTTTATCGAAGAGCTGCGCGCGCGCTTGAAAGCGCTGTATCCCTCGGCGGCGTTCCAGATGGAGGTGCGCATCGGCGCTGCGCCGCCCGCCGCCAGCTACAGCGAACAATTTGGCGACGTGTGCCGGGCGCTGGATTATTCCCGCACGCAGGAGCGCAGCGAACCCGTCTGGGTCCAGGACTTGCCTGAGGAGAGGAGAAGGCGCGCGCCGCAGACCGGCATCGACGAGGTGGCACGCGTGCCCAGCGGCAGGCTGAACATGGTGTCCCAGGTGTTCAATTTCTTTGAGCGCAGCCACGACGTGGCCAGCATTATGGCCGTGCTGCTGCCCAAAGTGGGGCGCTATTACCACGCGGCCCATATCGTGCTGACCGCGGCTGATATGGACTTTTACACGGTGCGCCCGGCCTATAGCTGGCACGCGGGAGGCGCGGAGACGGCGGGAGAAGAGCCCGCGCTGACGCGCCTGGATGAAAAGCGCTTTGCCCATGGGCTGCAGGCCTTTCAGGACGGCCTGTGCGCGGTGGGGCCGGACATGGATGAGGACGTCCGCCTTTTGCTGGGGGCGCCGCGAGGCTGCCGGGGATTTGCCCTGCCCATGTATGACAGCGGGGCCTATATCGGCAGCACCTTGTTTGCACGCAGGGCGGGCCAGCCTTCCTGGACGGAAGAGCAGCAGGGGGAACTGCAGGAGATCGCCAAGATCATCGAAACGAACCTGAACCGCGAACGGTACGACCTGGCAAGCCAGGCCAAGACGGAGTTTTTGTCCCGCATGAGCCACGAGATCCGCACGCCCATGAACGCGATCATCGGCATGACGCTGATCGCCCAGCGAAGCAAGGACGACCCCGTCACCGTGGCCGACTGCCTGGACAAGATCGACCACTCCAGCCAGTACCTGCTGAGCATCCTCAATGATATCCTGGATATGTCTAAGATCGAGAGCGGCAAGATGACCCTGGAGCGCGTGGACTTTGACCTGGAAGCCCTGGCCCGTGGGACCGGCGCCCTATTTGCGGCCCAGGTGAGGGAAAAGGGCGTGACGCTGGTGACGGACCTGTATCTGCCCCGGCCCTGGGTGAAGGGTGACCCGCTGCATCTAAACCAGATTTTGGTGAACCTGCTGGGCAACGCCGTCAAGTTCACGCCTGCCGGCGGCCGCATCAAGTTGAGCGTGCGCCAGCAGACCGGCGGCCGGTGCTTTGCCTTCTCCGTGGCAGACACGGGGGTGGGCATCAGCGAGGAGAGCAAGGCGCGGGTGTTCCGCTCCTTCGAACAGGCCGACCCCAGCACGGCCCGCCGTTACGGCGGTACCGGATTGGGGCTGTCGATCTCCAGCAGCCTGGTGCGCATGATGGGCGGTGTGCTGCAGCTGGACAGCGAGGTGGGCTGCGGCAGCGATTTCCACTTTGAACTGGAGCTGCCCGAGGGCCAGCCCGCGGTGCAGTCGGAGGCAAAACCCCGCGCGGCGGATTTCCATGGCCGGCGGGTGCTGCTGGTGGAGGACAATGACCTGAATACCGAGATCGCCAAAACGCTGCTGGAAATGTACGGCCTGGCGGTGGATACGGCGGCCGACGGCGCCCAGGCGGTGGACGCCTTTGCCCGAAGCGGGCCCGGCTATTACGACCTGATCCTGATGGACATCCGCATGCCCGTGATGGACGGCCTGGAAGCGACCAAAGTGATCCGACACATGGAGCGGCCCGACGCGGCCAAGGTGCCTATCATCGCCATGACGGCCAATGTGTTCGACGACGACACGCAGAAATCCATCGAGAGCGGCATGAACGGCCACTTGGCCAAGCCCATCGACCTGAACGTGCTGCTGGACACGCTGAGCCAGGCCCTGACGGACTGAATGAAACGAGAACAGCGGCCCCGGACAAAAAGTCCGGGGCCGCTGTTGGTTTTGCTTTTTAAAGATCGCCCCGCTGATACACGCAGCCGCCGTCCACGTAGGTGGCGCACACAGGGATGTCCCCGAGGGCGGCCGGGTCGATGGTGAAGGGGTTTTGCCCCAGCACGACGAAGTCGGCCCGCATCCCGGGGGCGATGCGTCCCTTTTCTTTTTCCTCAAACGAGGCGTGGGCGCCGTGGATGGTGTAGCTGTCGAGGGCCTGCCGGACGGTAAAGGCCTCCTCGGGGCGGTAGGGTCCGCTGCCGGCCAAGGTGCGGCGGGTGACGGCGCACTGGATGCAGGCCAGCGCCCGGGGCGGTTCCACGGGGCAGTCGGTGCCGAAGGAGGTCCACACACCGCTGTCCAGCAAGGTCTTGAAAGCATAGCTGGTGGCGGCCAGTTCGTCGCCCACACGCTGGCGCACGATATGCAGGTCATAGTCGAGAAAGATGGGCTGCACATAGGCGTGCAGGCCCAGCGCTTTGAACTTTTCTAGTTGCCGGGGTCGGGTGATCTGGCAGTGCACCACGCCGTGGCGGTGATCCGCCCGGGGGCGGGCATCCAGCGCCTTTTCGTAGGCGGCCAGTACCTGGTCAAGCGCACCGTCGCCGATGGCGTGGATGGCCACCTGCATCCCGTGCCCATGAGCCAGAGCCACCAGGCTGTCCAATTCCTCCGGGGCGTAAATGGCCATGCCCCGCTGGCCGGGCAGATCGGCGTAATCCCGGCTGAGAAGGGCCGTGCGGGCGCCTAGGCTGCCGTCGGCCAGCAGCTTCAGCGGGCCGATTTTGAACCAAGGGCCGCCCCAGCCCGTGTGGTAGCCCGCGTCCAGGAAGGCGCGCAGGCCGGCCGCAGTGGAAAACTGGGACTGCTCATATACGCGCACAGTCATCTGTTCCTGGGCCTCCAGCTGGCGGAAGGCATGCAAAACGTCCGTGTAGGGCACGTTGGCAAAGGCCGCTAGGTCGTCCGTCTGGCAGGAGGTGACGCCGCAGCGGTTCAGCGCGCCCTGCGCCTCCAGCAGCATGGTTTTCAGCTCCGTTACGGTGGGAACGGGCAGGCTGCCGTAAACAAGGCCCAAGGCGTTTTCGCGGAAGACGCCGTTGGGTTCGCCGCGTTCATCCGTTTCAAAGAGGCCGCCGGGTACCTGGGCCGTGTTCCGGGTGACGCCGATCAGTTCCAGCGCTTTCGAATTCACCACACAGGCGTGGCCGCAGGCGCGCACGATCAGTACCGGGTGGCGGGTGCTCACCTGATCCAGGTCCCAGCGAGTGGGAAAGCGGCGCCCGTCGGCAAAGTAGTCGTGGTTCCAGCCGCGGCCGCGCACCCATTCGCCGGGGGCATATCCCCGCGCGTCCAAAAAGGCGCGCATGGCGGACAGGACCTCGCCCAGGCTGCCCGTGTGGGCGGACAAATCGGCCACCTGCAGCGAATAACCGTAGTTCAGCAGGTGCATGTGGGAGTCGTTGAAACCGGCGCACACAAAACGCCCGGCCAGGTCCTTCACGGCCGCGCCGGGGCCGGCGAAGGCCAGGGCGTCCTCATTTCCGCCGGCAAAGGCAAAGCGGCCGTCCTCCGCCACCACGAAGGCTTGTGCCAGGGACGGCGCACCGGTGTATACGGCGCCATTTTTGTAAACAGTGGGCATAGAAGCCTCCTTAAAATCAGCGCCGCAGTGACGCGGGCCGGACTCTTTTCCCATCATACGGGCTTTGGGGCGGCTTGTCAATCCCGCCGCGTCAGCCGCGCGGCGGGATGTCCGGCCGCAGGTATTTCTTCTGCTCCTCGGGCAGGTCCAGGCCCAGGGTGCCGCCGGGGTTCATGATATTGTCCGGGTCAAAGTGGTTTTTCAGCACGCGGATCACGTCGTACTCGTTGTGGCCCACGCTGCCCTCCAGCCAGGGGCCGAACATCTTGCCGATGCCGTGGTGGTGGCTCATGGCCGCGCCCGAGCGCTGGATGGCGTCCAGGATGCCGGCGTGATAGGCGCGGTATTCCTCCGGGTCGCTCATTTTGGCGATAAAGATCCAGTACAGGTTGGCCCCCTGGGGGTACACGTGGCTCATGTGCGTCATGCAGATGGTATTGGGCCTGCTTTTGCAGTAGGCGCGCACCTCGGCGTGCACCCTGGACATGTTGCTCCAGTTCACGCTGCACTCCATGGTGTCGGTCACAATGCCGAAATCCTGCATGGTATCCCGCATGTAGGGGTCGTTGAAGCGCCCTTTTTCCCAGCCTTTGGTCACATAGCCCGTCAGGCTCATGCCGCCGAATCGGTGGGCCACCTGCTTCATCACCTTGGCGCAGTTTTTGGAAAACCCCTTTTCGCCATTGGTAAAACCCAGATACAGACACATCTCGCCTTCCTTAAAGCCCCGAAGCTTGAACAGGTGCATCAGAGGTGTTTCATCCACGCCGTACAGGCGCAGCATGATGCCCGTCTCCTCCGGGTCGGACAGGCGGAACACCGACGGGTGGCCGGCCTCGCACTGCATCATTTCCCGGGCTGCGGCCTGGGCGGTCTCCCAATCGCGGAACATGAAGGAGAAGCGGCGGATGGTCTCCGGCATATGGCGGAACACCTTCAGCGTCACATGGGTCAGCACGCCGAAGCCGCCCTCGCCGCCCATCATGATCTGCGAGAGGTCCGGCCCGGTGGCCTTGCGGGGATATGTATCCGTCTTGATATTGCCCACGGGCGTTGCATATTCCTGCCCCAGCACGATGTCGCTGATACAGCCGTAGTAGGTGCTGTTCTGCCCCGCGCCGCGGGTGACCACCCATCCGCCCACGGAGGAGTATTCAAAGCTTTGGGGGAAATGCCCGCAGGTGTAGGCGCGCTTGGCGCCCAGCGTATGCGGCGCGTCGTTCAGGGTCTGTTCCAGCTTGGGACCGCTCATGCCGGCCTCCACGGTGATGGTCTGGTCCACCTCGTTGAAGGAGACGACCTTGTTGAAGCGCAGGCGCATATCCAGTGAAATGCCGCCCTTCATGCACTCCACGCCACGAGTCACCGAAGAACCGCCGCCGTACACGTACAAGGGGATTTTCTTTTCGGCGCACAGGGCCACGATCTGCTCGATCTGCTCTTTGGTGTCCGGGTAGGCCACCGCGTCGGGGATGTTCTCCACAATTTTGTTGCGCAGGCGCAGGATGTCGTACATGGTTTTGCCGTAGGCCACGGAGAGGCGGGCGTAATCGTCGGTGCGCACATAGTCCGCCCCCACGATGGCCCGCAGGGCGTCCAGCACCGCGCCGTCCAGCCGGCAGGGGATATCGTAGTGCACCTCGTCCAGGCCCAGGTCCTCGGTGTAATGGTCGAAATCGCTGTCGTTTAGGCCGAAAGTCTCCTTCAGCATTTTGTACAGCGTCTCCTTGGGCGCTTTGATCTGCGCGGGCTCGCCCCATTTAAAAATGGAACGGTAACTGGTTTTGGAAAAATCGCCGCGGAACCAGTTGGGCTCAAAATCACGATATGGCTTTGACATGTCATTGTCCTCCCCTGATCGCTTGTGTTTTGCGGTACAGCGGCTCCAGCCGCGGA
>CAJMEU010000086.1 GCA_905212515.1 uncultured Oscillospiraceae bacterium
GCAATGTAAAATGCCCCTTTTTGTTTTATATTCAGAACAGCGGGTGATGCTATGGAAGGGCAGGAGGCACGGCCGGCAATGCCGGAGAAAAAGGATCCGGCGCGCGACCTTTTTGAATGGTATGACGCACTGGTGTTCGCGCTGGCGGCCATCGTATTGATCTTTCTGCTGTTTGTGCGCGTCATCACGGTGAGCGGCCACTCCATGGAGCCCACATTGTACGGCGGCGGACTTGTGCTTTTGCAAAGCATGCAGTAGGAAAGCCAGCGTTTGCATGTCGTGGTGGTGGATGGATACAGCGCTTATGGCGCGCCCCTTGTCAAGCGCATCATCGGCCTTGCGGGCGACGTTATCGACATTGACTTTTCCACCGGCACGGTGACGCGCAACGGAGAAGTGCTGGAGGAAGCCTATATCTCGGCCCCGACCACGCTGCAATTGGATGTGGAATTCCCGGTGACGGTGCCCGCGGGCAGGGTGTTCGTACTGGGCGACAACCGCCCCGGCTCTAAGGACAGCCGCTCTTCGGAGATCGGCTTCCCGGACGAACGGGACCTTCTGGGCAAGGTGCTGTGGCGCATCACGCCCCTCAATAAATTTGGAGCAGTGAAATGAGCGAAAATATCAACCATCGGCAGATCCATTGGTTCCCCGGGCACATGGCCAAAACCCTGCGCGTAATGGAGCAGAGCGTGCGCCAGGTGGACGTGGTGCTGGAGCTGCTGGATGCCCGCATCCCTCACAGCAGCCTCAACCCGGAGGTGGAGCGCATCGCCCAGGCGCGGCCCCGGCTGTATGTGCTGAACAAGGCGGATCTGGCCGATCCGGAGATCACCAAGCGCTGGGTCGCTTATTTCAAGCGGCAGGGCAGCGGCTGTGTGGCGATTTCCAGCAAGCAGCGCGGCGGCATGGAGGGCGTAAAAAAGGCCATCGACCAGGAATTGGCCGAGCTTTTGGCCCGCAGGGCCGACAAGGGCACCGCCGGCGCGGCCATCCGCATCATGGTGACGGGCATCCCCAACGTGGGCAAATCCACGTTCATCAACAGCTTTATAGGGGCCAGCCGCGCCCTGGCGGCCGATAAACCCGGCGTCACCCGGGGCAAGCAATGGATCAGCGCCGGCGGGTATGACCTGCTGGATATGCCCGGCGTGCTGTGGAAAAAATTTGAGAGCGACATCGTGGCCAGCAACCTGGCCTTCATCGGCTCTATCCGGGACGATATCCTGGACGTGGAGGCGCTGGCCACCCACCTGCTGGAGCAGCTGCAGAAAACGGCCGCGCCGCAGCTGCGGGAGCGCTATAAACTGGATGAAGAGGTTCTGGAGCTGGACGCTTACGATTTGCTGGATGTGATGGGGCGCAATCGCGGGATGCTTATGAGCGGCGGCGTGGTGAACATGGAGCGCGCGGCCGTCGCCTTTGTGGATGAATTCCGCGCCAGCAAGCTGGGCCGCATCTCGCTGGAAAGGCCGGAGGGGGTGCAGTGATGGACGAACGGGAGTTGTTCGACAGCGCGTACCGGGCGCGCTGCGGCCTCATCTGCGGCGTGGACGAGGCGGGCCGCGGTCCGCTGTGCGGCCCCGTCTGTGTGGCCGCCGTGATGCTGGACCCGGAAAAGCCCGTCCCGGGCGTGAACGATTCAAAAAAACTGAGCGAGAAAAAACGCGAGACGCTGTACGACGCCATCGTGGAGAACGCGCTGGCCTACCGGGTGGAATTGATCGGCCCGGAGGTCATCGACGAGCTGAATATCCTGGGCGCCACCATGCTGGGCATGCGCCAGGCCATTGACGGCCTGGCCCTGCGCCCGGCGCTGGCACTGATCGACGGCAACCGGTGCCCTGAGGCCGGCGTGCCCTGCGAGGCCGTGGTGAAGGGGGATGCCAAAAGCGCCTCCATCGCCGCGGCGTCCATCCTGGCCAAGGTGACGCGGGATCGCTATATGACAGAGCTGGCCAAACAATATCCCCAGTACCGCCTGGAACAGCACAAGGGATATCCCACCAAACTACATTATGAACTGCTGGATCAATACGGTATCCAGCCCTTTTACCGCAAAAGCTTTTTGAAAAAACGCGGGTACGTATAATGGATAAAAAACTACTGGGGGCCTGGGGAGAAAGCCTGGCCGCCGCCGATTACCGCAAAGACGGCTACGAAGTGGCGGCCGCCAACTACCGCACGCGCCAGGGGGAGATAGACTTGGTCGTGCACAAAGGCGGGCAGTATGTTTTTGTGGAAGTGAAAACGCGCACCGCCGGCGCCATCGACGCGCCGCGGGCTTTCGTCACCAAGGCAAAACAGCAGCGCGTGCTGCTGGCGGCGCAGAGCTTTCTGCAGGCCCATGGCCTGACGGAGGCCAACCTCCGCCTGGACGTGGCGGAAGTGTGGGTGGACAGCGCGGGAAACCCCTCTGTGAACCGCATCGAAAATGCCTTTGAGGCTTGAAGAAGGGAAGGGATCGCATGGATTTTTTCGACTTGCACTGTGATACTGCTTCGGCATTGATGGAAAACGGCCAGGGCCTGGAGGACAATATCCTGCATGTCAGTTTGAAAAAAGCCGGTGCCTTTGGGCGCTGGGCCCAGGTATTCGCCCTGTTCATTCACGACAAAAACGGGCCCGAGGCGGCATACGCGCTGTATGAGAAACAGTACGAATCCTTCCGGGGGCAATTGGCAAAGCACGGGGACAAAATCGTCCAATGCCGCACCGGGCAGGACCTGGAGAACGCCTTTGCCGCCGGCAAGCGGGCAGCCATCCTCTCGGTGGAAAACGGCAGTGCGCTGCGCGGACGGCTGGATACGCTGGAGCGGTTTCAGCAAGACGGCGTGCGTTTGCTGACGCTGACCTGGTTCGGCGAAAATGAGCTGGGATACGGCAGCATGGCTGGCGGCCCACTGAAGCCTTTTGGCCGGCAGGTATTGGAAGCGCTGCCCGGCCACGGCATCCTGCCTGATATCTCGCATCTGTCCGACGAGGGCGTGGCGGAGGTGTTCAGTTTGTACAGCGGCCCGCTGGTGGCCACCCATTCCAATGTGCGCGCCCAGTGCGGCCACTGCCGTAACCTGACCAAAAGCCAGATCACGGAGATCGCCCGGCGGGGCGGGCTGATCGGCATCAACTTGTGCCGGGCTTTCCTGGGCGGCCCGAAGGACAATGCGGAATATGCCTCCTGTGAGGATGTATACCGGCATCTGTGCGCTTTCCTGGAGCTGGGCGCAGCGCACACCGTGTGCTTTGGCACGGATTTTGACGGCGCCTCCGTGCCGAGGGACATTGGCGACATCGCCGGCATCCCCGCGCTGTACGATTATCTTCTTGGGCGGAACCTGGCGCAATCGCTCTTACAGGATGTATTTTTTGAAAACGCCTGCCGCTTCTGGCAGCGTGTGATGTAAAAGGGAAAAGAGGGGGAGAAACTATGCAGTATACCAGTACCCGAAACAGCGCGCTGCGCGTGAACGCCGCCCAGGCCATCGTGACCGGATTGGCGCCGGACGGAGGCTTGTTTGTGCCCGTGGAATTCCCGCAGCTGCCGGTGGAAGCCGTGCGCGGAAAGACCTATGCCCAGGCCGCGGCGCTGGTGCTGGGACAATATCTGACGGAGTACAGCCCGGAATTTTTGCAGCAGGCTGCGGAAGAGGCTTATAACGCCGAGGCCTGGGAGGATGCGCTGGGCCGCACCGTGCCCTTGGGACGGGACGATACTTATATGCTGGAACTGTGGCACGGTCCCACCAGCGCCTTCAAGGACTACGCCTTGCAGCTGATGCCCAAATTGTTGGTGGAGGGCAAGCGCCTTCTTGGCCGCACGGAGACCACCAAGATCCTGGTGGCCACCTCCGGTGACACCGGCAAGGCGGCACTGGAAGGGTACAGGGATCTGCCGGGCGTCAAAATCGCGGTGTTTTACCCCAATGACGGCACCAGCGAGATCCAGCGTTTGCAGATGGCCACGCAGGAAGGCGGCAACGTGGCCGTCTATGCGGTGGATGGCAATTTCGACGATGCGCAGACCGGCGTCAAGCGCGTGTTTGCGGATGCCGGCGTGGCCCGGCAATTGCAGGAAACCGGCGCGGTGCTGTCCAGCGCCAATTCCATCAACTGGGGACGGCTGGTACCGCAGATCGTCTATTATTACTACAGCTATTGCCAACTGCTTGACAGCGGCAGCATCGCCGCCGGCGACACCGTTGATTTCTGTGTGCCCACGGGTAATTTCGGCGATATTCTGGCGGGCTGGTATGCAAAACAGATGGGCCTGCCTGTGGGCCGGCTGATCTGCGCGTCCAACCGCAACAATGTGCTGGCGGATTTTCTCACCCTCGGCAGTTATGACGCGGCGCGGGACTTCCACCGGACCACCAGCCCTTCCATGGACATCCTGGTGTCCTCCAATCTCGAGCGTTTGCTGTATCACGTCACCGGGGACGCTGCACAGGTGGCGGACTGGATGGCGCAGCTGGGCACGCGGCGCGGCTATCAGGTGCCCCGTGCAGTGCTGGAGGCCATCCAGCGGGACTTTGCCTGCGGCTGGGCCGGAGATGAAGATGCGGCTGCGGCCATTGGCGGTTTGTTTCACAGCGCGGGCTACCTGATGGATCCCCATACGGGCGTGGCGTTCCATGTGGCACAGACCTGCCGCACCGCCGGCTGGCCCTGCGTGGTGCTGTCCACGGCCAGCCCCTATAAATTTCCCGCCGACGTGTTGCTGGCATTGGGCATGGCGGCGCCGGAAAATGAGTTCGAAGCCTTTGCACAATTGGAGCAGAAGACCGGCTCCCGCGCGCCTCAGAGATTGGCCGAACTGGGCGGGAAGCCCGTGCGCTTTGACCGCATCATCGGCAAGGATGAAATCGCGGCCGCCGCGTTGTCGTTATAAAGAAAGGAGTCCGGCGCCATGCGCCGGGCCCGGGAAGCTGGGTTCATATCTCTTCAAAGGTTTCACACATGGTCTCCTCCCCGAGGATCGCCATGCGGTTTTTTACTTGGATGCGCTCGGCCGTACAGCAGTGTCGGCCATTGTTGTACACGCAGTTTTCCACTTCGCAGCAGACGCCTTCCAAGATCTTTTCGCTCTCTTGCATCGCGTAAAACGCCTCCTTTGTCATTAGGGTCCCCCGGCGAAGAAGGGCGTATTCGGAGGAAATATGGCAATTTATGCAATCGGCGACCTGCATCTCTCGTTGGGAGGCTCCAAACCGATGGATGTGTTTCCCGGCTGGGAAGGATATATGCCCCGGCTGGAACAGCAGTGGCGCGCCCTGGTGCTGCCAGAGGACACGGTGGTGCTGGTGGGGGATATCTCCTGGGGCATGAATCTGGAACAATGCAGGGCGGATTTTGCCTTCCTGGAGGCGCTGCCCGGGCACAAGCTGCTGATGAAGGGCAACCACGATTATTGGTGGTGCACCATGGCCAAGATGCGTGCATTCCTGGCGGAAAACGGCTTTGGCAGCTTATCTTTCCTGCACAACAATTTCGCTTTGGCGGAAGGCACGGCGCTGTGCGGCACGCGCGGCTGGATGTTCGACCAAGGTCAGCCTCACGACGAAAAGATGATGGCGCGGGAGTGCGGGCGCCTGCGCATGTCCCTGGCCCTGGCGCAGCGGGAGGCGCCCGAGGCTGAGCGGGTGGCCTTTCTGCATTACCCGCCCGTATATCCCGGCGCGGAGGCAGAGGAGATCGTGGCCGTGCTGCAAGAGTTCGGCGTGCGGCGCTGCTATTACGGGCATCTGCACGGCGCGGCTATCCGCTACGCGATGCAAAGCGAGGCGGGCGGCGTATACTACCGCCTCATCAGTGCGGATGCGGTGGGTTTCTGCCCGGTAAAAATTTGAAAACAGGCCTATTTTGTGGCCGCAGTGGCTAGCAATCTGTAAAAGATTGTGCTATAATAATAAAATGTAAGTTTCAACATTGGAGGAAATAGCATGAAGCTCGTTAAAAATGAAAAGCTGGAAAACAACCGCCAAGAACTGCAATTCTCCATTGACGCGGACGCGTTCAATGCCGCTGTGGACGAGGCGTTTAAACGCGAATCCGTCAATTACAATATCCCCGGTTTCCGCAAGGGCAAAGCGCCCCGCCATATGATCGAAAAAATGTACGGCGCCGATGTGTTCCATTATCCCGCCATCAACGATCTGTTCCCCGACGCCTACGAGGCGGCGGTGAAGGAGAGCGGCATCGAACCGGTGGACCGCCCCGAGGTGGACGTGGTTTCCGCCAGCACGGAGGACGGCGTGGTTTTGAAAGCAGTGGTGACGGTGAAGCCCGATGTCAAAGTGGGAAAATATACCGGTTTGAAGGCCACCAAAAAGGCCAACACTGTGGACGAGGCGCAGGTGGAAGCCGAAGTGGACCGCATGCGTGAGCGCAACGGCCGCATCATCACCCGCGAAGGCGCTGCCGAGAACGGCGACACCGCTGACATCGATTTTGAGGGTTTCCTGGACGGCGTTCCCTTCGAGGGCGGCAAAGGCGAGAAATTCCCCTTGATCCTGGGCTCCGGCCAGTTCATTCCCGGTTTTGAGGAGCAGGTGGTGGGCCACAGCGCCGGCGACGAGTTTGAGGTGAACGTCACTTTCCCTGAGGACTATCAGGCCAAGGAATTGGCCGGCAAGGCCGTGGTGTTCAAGGTAAAGCTGCATGAGGTGAAAACCAAAGAGCTGCCTGCGCTGGACGATGAGTTTGCCAAGGACGTGTCCGAGTATGACACGCTGGACGAACTGAAGGCCAGCATCCGCAAGGAGATGGAAGACCGCCAGGACAAAGCCAACGAGCTGGACGTGGAAAACGAGCTGGTGGATCAGGTGGTGGCCTCGCTCGAGGGCGACATCCCCGCCTGCATGATCGAGACCCGCATCGACGAGATGGTGCGTGATTTCGAATATCGTCTGCAGCAGCAGGGCCTGCGCCTGCAGGATTATCTGAAATATATGGGCGGTGAAGCCGAGAAGTTCCGCGAGAGCTTCAAGGAGCAGGCTGAAAAACAGGTCAAGATCCGCCTGGCCCTGGAAAAGATCGCCGAGCTGGAAAAGATCGAAGCTTCCGAAGAGGATTTCGAGAATGAGCTGAAGCGCATCGCCGAGGCCTACAGCATGGAAGTGGAGAAAGTCCGCTCCATCGTGCCTGTGGACGAAGTGAAAAAGGACCTGGCGGTAAACAAAGCCATCGACTTCATCAAGAACAACGCCAAAGTGGCGGTGGAGAAGGCCAAGGCCAAGAAAGCCAAAAAGGACGAGAAGGCGGAAGAGGCCGCGGAATAAGCGGTCGGTCCCTCCCTTAAAACGCAGCGATCGACCGATACGTGTGCCCGTGCATGCGTATCGGTCGTCTAATTCCCCCAAAAGCAGCCAATTACAAGGAGGCAAAAGTATGAGTTTGGTCCCTTATGTTGTGGAGCAGACGCCCCGGGGCGAGCGCTCCTATGACATCTTTTCCCGTTTGCTGAACGACCGCATCATCGTGCTGTCGGAAGATGTGAACGACACCACCGCCAGCCTGGTGGTGGCCCAGCTGCTGTATCTGGAAGGGCAGGACCCGGACAAGGACATCAGCTTTTATATCAACAGCCCGGGCGGCTCCATCACTTCGGGCATGGCGATCTATGACACGATGAACTATATCAAGTGCGACGTGTCCACCATCTGCGTGGGCATGGCGGCATCCATGGCTTCGGTGCTGTTGGCGGCCGGTGCCAAGGGCAAGCGCATGGCGCTGCCCAACAGCGAGATCTTGATCCATCAGCCGCTGATCGGCGGCCAGGTTGGCCTGCAGGGCCAGACAACGGATATCAAGATCCACGCCGAGCACTTGGTGTACACTCGCAAAAAGATGAACAATATCCTGGCTGCCTGCACGGGCCAGCCGCTGGAGACCATTGAACGCGACACAGAGCGCGACCATTATATGACTGCCCAGGAGGCCGTGGAGTACGGCCTGGTGGACAAAGTCATCACCGCGCGCTGAAAAATCTGTCCCAATCGATAAGGGGAGCAATATGGCACAAAATCATAACAACAAGGAAAAAGAACTGATCTGCAGCTTCTGCGGCAAAACGCAGGAGGAAGTGGAGCGGATGATCATTGGGCCGGGCGTCAACATTTGCAACGAATGCATCGATTTATGCTACTCGCTGCTGGATGAAGAGAATAAGCCCGACCGGCGCCGCACGCCTGAACCTGCGTCCAAGCGCCCGGGCAAGGACGGTGCAGAGGGCAAGGGCGTGAATATCCTGACGCCCGCCCAGATCAAGCACAATCTGGATCAATATGTCATCGGCCAGGACGCGGCGAAAACCGTGCTGGCGGTGTCGGTGTACAATCATTATAAGCGTATCCTTTCCGGCCAGAAAACGGACGTGGAACTGCAAAAAAGCAATGTGCTGCTGCTGGGCCCCTCGGGCGTGGGCAAAACGCTGCTGGCCCAGACGCTGGCCAACATGCTGAACGTGCCCTTTGCCATCGCGGACGCCACCACCTTGACGGAGGCCGGCTATGTGGGCGAGGATGTGGAGAACATCCTGCTGAAGCTGATCCAGGCCGCCGATTTTGATATCGAGCGCGCGGAAAAGGGCATCATCTATATCGATGAGGTTGACAAGATCACCCGCAAGAGTGAAAACCCTTCGATCACCCGCGACGTGGGCGGAGAGGGCGTACAGCAGGCGCTGCTGAAGATTTTGGAAGGCACCGTCAGCAATGTGCCGCCTCAGGGCGGGCGCAAGCACCCTCAGCAGGAGTTCATCCAGATCAACACCAAGAACATCCTGTTCATCTGCGGCGGCGCCTTCGACGGGCTGGAGAAACACATCCAGAAACGCACGGACAAATCCGCCCTGGGCTTTGGCAGCATGCTGAAGGAAAAGGACGAGGAGCATAAGCAGAACTTGCTGCGCATGGTAGAGCCTCACGACCTGGTGCATTTTGGCCTGATCCCGGAACTGGTGGGCCGCATCCCGGTGGTGACTGTGCTGGACCCGTTGGACGAGGACGCTTTGGTGCGCGTGCTGAAAGAGCCGAAGAACAGCCTGGTGAAACAGTATCAGACGCTGATGAAGCTGGACAATGTGGAACTGGAGATCACGGACGAGGCGCTGCATGAGATCGCCAAAAAGGCCATTGCCTTGAAAAGCGGCGCGCGCGGCCTGCGCAGCGTGATGGAACAGGCGCTGATCGGCATCATGTACGAGATCCCCAGCGACCCGGGCATTATGAAAGTAACGGTGACTGCGGACACGATCCTCGGCGGCAAGCCCACAGTCGAGCGCGGGGTGCCCCGTATCCGCTACAGCGAAAAAGAGGCGAGCGCCTGACTGGGGCTGCCCGCGGCAAAAGAGCCGGCCATGGCGTCGGCTCTTTCTTTTCCGTCCTTCCCAAAAGCCACCGGCAAAGCCGGTGGCTATGGCTTTATCGGGGACTTGTGGCCGGGTTTCCTGCTTTTGTTGAAATGTTCACAAATTTAGGGTATAATAAATTAATCTCAAAAGAGATGGATGCAAATCCCACTTTTTCCTATGGAAGGAGACCAAAACATGTCGGAAAAAGTTAAGATCATTCTGGATAAAAATGCCGATATCCTTCGCCTGCCGGCCGTGGCGCTGCGCGGGCTGGTGGTGTTTCCCGGCAACGTGATCCATTTCGAGGTGGGCCGGCGGAAATCCATCGCCGCCATCGAATGGGCCATGAACAATTCCAACGCGGTGTTCCTCACCGCCCAAAAGGATATGGATATGGAGGACCCGGCCTTCCACGATCTGTACCCCTACGGCGTGGTGGCTGAGATCAAGCAGGTGCTGCGCGTTTCGGACGACTTGGTGAAAGTGCTGGTGGAGGGCAAATACCGCGCCAAGCTGCTGACGCTGGACGCGGGCGGCCGCTTTCTGCTGGCGTCCAACAAGGCCGCGCCGCTGCGCGGCGTCAAATCAGCCGAGCCGGCGCGCTTGGAGGCGCTGGTGCGCAGCATTAAGGAATCCTTTGAGGAATACCTGACGCTGTCCTCCCGCATGCCGAAGGACGTGGCTTACCGCATTGTCACCAGCGACGACGCGGTGTTCCTGGCCGACTATGTGCCGGCAAACCTGCTGTTCAAGTTTGCCGATAAGCAGGCGATCCTGGACGAGGGGACCTTGACCGGCCGCCTGGAAAAGATCCTGGATGTGCTGCGCCAGGAGATCAAAGTGCTGTATATCGAGCGGGACATCCAGTCCAAAGTGACCGAGCAGATGGACAAAAACCAGCGCGATTACTATCTGCGTGAGCAAATGCGCGTGATCAGCGACGAACTGGAGGACTTTGACGATACCCGCGAAGAGGCGGAGGACTACAAGGAAAAGATCAAAGCACTGGATCTGCCCGAGGAGGCCGCTGAAAAGCTGACCAAAGAGTCGGACCGCCTGTACAAGATGCAGGGTTCCTCCCAGGAGGCGGCGGTAATCCGCACCTATTTGGACACCTGTCTGTCGCTGCCCTGGCATGTGTACACTGAGGAAAATATCGACATCAAAAGGGCCGCCGCCGTGCTGGACAAGGGCCACTACGGCCTGGACAAGGTAAAAGAACGCATCCTGGAGATTCTGGCGGTGCGCAAGCTGGCGCCCAGCGTCAAAGGCCAGATCCTCTGCCTGGTGGGCCCTCCGGGCGTGGGCAAGACCTCCATCGCAAAATCCATCGCCGAGTGCCTGGGGCGCAAATACGCCCGTATGAGCCTGGGCGGTGTGCGCGATGAGGCCGAGATCCGCGGCCACCGCCGCACCTACATCGGCGCGATGCCCGGCAAGATCATCAGCGCCATTTTGACGGCGAAAAGCGCGAACCCGCTGATCCTGATGGACGAGATCGACAAGATGGCCAGCGATTTTCGCGGCGACCCGGCGGCCGCCTTACTGGAGGCCCTGGATCCGGAGCAGAATTTCTCCTTCAAGGACCATTACCTGGATATCCCCTTTGACCTGCGTGACGTTTTGTTCATCACCACGGCCAATACCCTGGACACCATTCCGCGCCCCTTGCTGGACCGTATGGATGTGATCGAGCTGCCCAGCTATACCCGCGTGGAAAAATTCAACATCGCTAAACGCCATCTGCTGCCCAAACAGTTGGAGGCCACGGGCCTCAAGGGCCGTGTGAAAGTGGCCAACTCTGCCCTGTATGGGCTGATCGACGGTTATACCCAGGAAGCCGGTGTGCGCAATCTGGAGCGCGTCATCACCGAGCTGCTGCGCAAGTGTGCCAAACGCATCGCTGCCGGAGACACAGAGGATTTGTCGGTGACGGCGGCGCAATTGGAAGGCCTGTTGGGGCCCCAGCGGGTCAAACCTGCCTTCCTCTCCCGCGAGGACGCGGTGGGCGTGGCCAACGGCCTGGCCTGGACCAGCGTGGGCGGCGAGATTCTGCCCATCGAGGTGCAGGTGGTGGAAGGGGGGAGCGGCAAGCTGGAACTGACCGGTTCCCTGGGCGAGGTGATGAAAGAGAGCGCCAAGCTGGCCATCACCTACGCCAAGGCCCATGCGGGCGCTTACGGCTATGATGTGGAGCTGTTCAAAAATGCGGATATCCACATCCACGCCCCGGAGGGTGCCATTCCCAAGGACGGCCCCTCCGCCGGCATCACGCTGACCACGGCGCTTATCTCCTGCCTGTCCGGCCGGCCAGTGCGCAGCGACCTGGCCATGACCGGCGAGATCACCCTGCACGGGCAGGTGCTGCCCATCGGCGGCCTGAAAGAGAAAAGCATGGCCGCCTACCGTGAGCATATGAAGATGGTGCTGATCCCCAAGGGCAATGTGCCGGATCTGTATGAAGTGGACGATGAAGTGAAAAAGAGTTTGACGTTCCGCCCGGTGGCCAGCTTGGAAGAGGTGCTGAACCTGGCGTTGGTGCGCGGGAGAGGGGCCGGGGCGAAGAAAGCCTTGCGCAAAGAAGCGCAGGAACCGGAAAAACAAACGGAACAGAACACAGCCCAACCGGCCCCGCCGCCGGCTTCACAGCCTGCGGGCGTGGCCATCACGCAATAAAAGAAAAAGGAAGCTGTTATGAACTATGCGACCGCGGCCTTCAAGGCCTCTTACGGACTTTCGTCCCAGCTTCCCGCCAGCGACCCGCCGGCGCGCGTTTTGTCCCGCCGGGGCAATGTGGGGCAGTCCGCGCGGGAGAATAAATTTTTCAAACGCAAGAGCCTGGCCCGG
>CAJMEU010000087.1 GCA_905212515.1 uncultured Oscillospiraceae bacterium
GGGGGGGGGGGGGGGGGTGTATCTGGGGGCCGGGCGCCCCCCCCAATCCCCCCGTGTTTTTTCGGGCGTGGGTGGGCGCCGGGGCCTGTCGGCGATCTATACACCCCCCCCGCCCTCAGCCCCCCGGGGGCCCGTCTCCCGCCCCACGGCCATGGACATGATTTTTTATGGAGGACGAAAGGAGCCGTTATGAGGCAGGAACATGGTTCTGTCGCCGGGGTGCCCGCCATACTCTGGGGGGAACCGGCGGAAAATGTCTATCTGTTCGTGCACGGCCAGGGCGGCAGCAAGGAAGAGGCCGGGGCGTTCAGCGCCCTTGTGTGCGGCCGGGGCTGGCAGGTGCTGAGCATCGACCTGCCCGGCCATGGGGCCCGTGCGGCCGAGGCCGCAGCCTTCGACCCCTGGCACGCCGTGCCCGAGCTGCAGCAGGTGATGGTGCATGCCCGGGCGCGGTGGCGGCGCGTCGCCCTGCGCGCGAACAGCATCGGCGCCTGGTTCAGCCTGCTGGCCTTTTCCGACCAGCCGCCGGCGCGCAGCCTGTTCGTATCGCCGGTGCTGGATATGGAGCGCCTGATCGAAACCATGATGCGGTGGGCCGGCGTGACGCAGGACCGGCTGGAGCGGGAGGGCACCATCCCCACAAACTTCGGCCAGACCCTGTCCTGGGAATATCTGCAATACGCCCGCCGGCACCCCGTCACCCGCTGGGAGAGCCCCACCTGCATCCTGTGCGCGGCGAAGGACGAGCTGGCCGAACCCGAGGCGGCGCAAAGTTTTGCCCGGCGCTTTTCCTGCCGGCTGACCGTGGCCGGGGAGGGCGAACACTGGTTCCACACGCCGCGGCAGCTGGAAATTTTGGCCGCCTGGGAAAAAGAGCACGCGTTTCAATAAAAGCAGCAAAAAGCCCTGGCCAAGGTATCTTGACCGAGGCTTTTTTGTTCCAAGGCCGTTCAGCGGCCCGCGGCCGCCAATTCGTCCTTTACCTGCAAAGCGAAATAATATTGAATGTTCCCGCGCCCGCGCCAGGTGGCCAGCACCTTGTACACATACACACCGGGCACGCTGGGCGTGCGGAAGGACGTGGGGTCTTCGTTGGCCAGTTCCAGATATTCGCCCGCGTGCATGCCCTGGGCGCGCAGCACCCGCAGTTCCGTGGGCTGGGCGGAAAAACCCAGCTTCACATCCGCCTGCCCGCGCACATCCACCGGCACCAGGGGCAAGTCGTCCTCCTGCAGTTGGGGGGTGCGGCGCTCTACGGTGGCGAAAAAGTTCCACTCATAGCCCGCGCGGTACACGTCGGTGATGGGCACGCCGCCGCAGGTGACGGTGAGCAGCGGCAGGGCCGATTCCGGGTCTTTCGTGTCCAGCGATTCCTTGATGAACATGGTGACACAGGCCGACAGGAAGATGAGCACGGCGCCGAGCACGAGCTTTTTTAAAAGAGTGGCCGGCTGTTTCGTTTTCATCATCCCCTATTTCGCGGGGCACGGCCCCTGTTTTTTTCATTATACCGTACCCGCGCTGAAAAATCCAGTATTTTGCTTTTGTATCCCATTTTTCCCTTTTGACGCACACAGGCCGCCCTTTTGCCGCATATGCTGGAAAAAGGGGTGAAGGGATATGGAACAAACAGAGAGACAGGAAAAAGTGTGCGTGGAGGCCTTGACGGTGCGCCGCACGGCCGATGCCCGCGCGCTGTACGAGGCCCTGGGCCGGGACGGCCTTTGGGCGCTGGACCACGAGCAATTCCCGCTGGACGTGCTGGCGGGCGGCCCCCGGGCGCTGGGCGCCTTTGGGCCGGACGGCGCGCTGCTGGCCGTGTGCGCGCTGGTGGAGCCGGCCTCGGTTTTGCCGCAGGCCCGGGCCATGGCGGCCGGCCTGCGGGGCCTGCCCGGGCCGGCGCTGCTGGGCCTGCCGGCGGCTTTTCTGCCCGGCGAGGACGGCCTGCGGGGGCTGGCCGCCCTGGGGGGCCGCCTGGCGGCCGGGGGCTGTGCCGCCGCCCTGGCGGTGAAGCCCTGCCTGGCAGGCGCCGGCGCGGGGCCGCTGGGCGCGCTGCTGGACGCGGGCCTTATCCTGTGCCGGGTGCGGCCCCTTTTGTCCCTGCGGCCCCACTATCTTTTTCTGCCCCCGGAAGCCGGGGCCGTGCAAAACAGCGGCAAAGGGCGTATAATGGTACCATATGAGGATACCCGTGCGCTGGGCCGGCACCTGGAGGCGGGCTGCCGGTGTGTGGGACATCAGGCGGACCAGGGCAGGGCCCAGTTGATCTTGACGCGAGGAGAGGAAGAACATGCCGCAGATCGTGATACTGGATGATTATGCCATCGAGGAGGGGGACCTGGACTGGTCCCCGCTGGAAACGCTGGGGGCCGTGACGCGGTACGGCCGCACAGCCTACGGCGAGATCGTGCCGCGCATCGGCACGGCTGAATACGTCATCGCCAACCGGGCGCGCATCGACGACGCCGTGTTGGACGCCTGCCCCGCCCTGCGCTGGGTGGGGCTGACGGCCACGGGCACAGACAGCCTGGACGTGGCGGCCTGCGCCCGCCACGGCGTGGCGGTGGCCAACGTGCCGGCCTACTCCACGGCCAGCGTGGCGCAAATGACCTTTGCCCTGCTGCTGGAGCTGTGCCAGTGCCCCGGCCGCTGTGACGGGGCCGTGCGGCGCGGCTATTGGCAAAAGGGCAGTCCAGCCGCCTGGGGCCTATTTCCCCAGCGGGAACTGGCGGGCAAATCCCTGGGCGTGGTGGGCTACGGCGACATCGGCCGCCGGGTGGCGGCCATCGCCCGGGGCTTCGGCCTGAAGGTGCTGGTGCACACGCGCACGGTGCGCCCGGACTATGCCGGGGACGGCGTCTCCTTCGTTTCGCTGGAAGAGCTGCTGCGCCGCAGCGACGTCATCACCCTGCACTGCCCGGCCACGGCCGAGACCGCGGGCCTGCTGGACGCCGCCGCCCTGGCCCAATGCCGGCGGGGCGTGCTGGTAGTGAACACGGCCCGGGGGGCTTTGGTGGACGAGGCCGCCATGGCCGCGGCGCTGGAAAGCGGACAAGTAGGCGGCTTTGCCGCGGATGTGCTGGCCAAAGAGCCGCCCGTGCCGGCGGACAACCCGCTGTTTTGCGCGCCGAACACGGTGCTGACGCCCCATTTGGCCTGGGCCACGCCCGAGGCGCTGGGCCGCCTGGCCCGGGAAGTGTGCCGCAACCTGGCCGCGTTTATGGCCGGCACGCCGCGCAATATTGTGAATGGGTGCTAAAAACATCTTAAAATAATCTATAAAGTTGTATCATAAAGCCCTTGCAAAAAATTTTCAATGGGTGTAAATTGGTAGCTGTATTTCGTTTTCGCACCATTGTGAAAGGCGGGTGTACGCATGGAAAAATTTGTGGACCGCATCATCGAGACCGACCGCAAGGCCCGCCAGGTGATCGACGCCGCCCAGCAGGAAAAAAAGCGGTTGCTGCGCGAGTCAAAGGCACGCGCCCAGGCCGACCTGGCCGCCCGGGAAGAGGCCGCCCAGCAGGGCAAGAAGGCCGTGGACGCCGAGATGGCCGACCTGGCCAAGGACGCCGGCCAAAAAGCGGATGAAGATTATCTGGCCAAGAAGCACGCGCTGGACGCCGCGTTCGAGCAGCACCGGGAGGCGTGGCTCGCGGAGATCACCAAGGCCATCCTGGCGCCCTGAGACGGCCCGGAACCTATCGTTTGAAAGGGGGGATGCCCGCATGCTGGAAAATCTGTCGGCCCTGGCCATCGTGCCCAAGGCAAAGGCCATCGCGGCCCGGCGGCTGACCCACAACGACTATCTGGAACTGATGCGCAAACGCAGTGTGATCGAAGTGATGGCCACCCTGCAAAGCCATCCGTATTTTAAGGACAGCCTGGCCGGCGTGTCCCAAACGAACCTCCACCGCGAACAGCTGGAGCAGGCCCTCAGCAAGGATATCTTTTATAAATATGAATCCCTGATGCGCTATGCGTTTGGCGACAGCACCTTCGCCGCCTATTTTATCCGGCGCTGCGAGGTGAACGAGCTGCTGGCCAAACTGCGGCTGCTGGCCATGGGCTTCCGCCACCATTACATCGTGCAGCTGCCGGGCTTTCTGCTGAACAAGACCTGTTTCAGCCTGATCCGCCTGGCCCAGGCGGAGACGGCCCGCGACTGCCTGCCCGTGGTGGCGGGCACGCCCTATTATAAGGTATTGGCCGGCGTGCTGCCCACGGACAACGCCAAGCCTGACCCGCTGGTCTGCGAGCATGCGCTGTGGACCTATTTTTACACCAGTGTGCTCAAAACTTTGGGCACGGGGCGCGGGGCCGAGGAGACGGAGCAGCTGTTCCTGATGCAGGCCGAGATCTACAACCTGGACCTCATCTACCGCGCCAAGGCATTTTTCCCCGAGGCGCTGCCGCCGCAAAGCCTGCGCAAGCTGCTGCTGCCCGTGTACCACGTGCTGCCCCAGCGGCGCATGATGGAGCTGGCCGACGCGCCGGACTTCGCCGCTTTTCTGCGGCTGTACAACGCCAGCCGCGCGCGGGACGTATACGGTGAGCGCTCGGGCGATGTGCGCGACGCCTCGGACGTGCCCGCGGGCCGGCAGCTGTACCGTTACGCGCAGCGCAGCCTGCACATGTCCAGCCGGCCCCAGACGGTGATGAGCGCCCTGCTGGCCCTGGCGGATATGGAGCGCAGCAATATCGTGAACGTCATCGAGGGCGTGCGCTACGGCCTGCCGCCGGAGGAGATCGAGAAATTCTTAAAATACTGATGTGGAATCAATAGAAACGAGGTGTCTCTCATGGGCATGGTGCACATGCTGCACATGAACATCTACGGCCCGGGGCGCGACCCGCGGCAGACGCTGGAGCTGCTGGCGCGGCTGGCGTGTTTCGACGCCGACGAGCAGCCGTCCATCACGGCGGCCGGCGGCACGAAGGACGACCCCTACGGCCCGGTGTTCACACAAACGATGGGCCTTTTGCAGGACCTTGGCCAGCCGGCCGACTGCCCCATGTACGACGGCAAAGGGCAGTTCCAGCTGGAAGATGTAAAAGAAAAGGTGGAGGCCTTTGCCGCCGAGGTGGCGGCCCGCAGCCAGCACAAGACCGAGCTGGCCGCCCGCATGAATACCTACGAGCAGGCCAAGACCCAGCTTTACCACCTGACGGGCCTGCAGACCAGCATGGACGAGATCTTCGCCTGCAAATACCTGAAGGTGCGCTTCGGCCGCCTGCCCAAGGACAGCTACGCCAAGCTGCCCTACTACGAGGGCCATTCCTTCACCTTCCGCGAGTACGACTTTGACGGCGAATATTATTGGGGCATGTACTTTGTGCCCGAATCCGCTTCGGAAGAGGTGGACAGCATCTTCGCCAGCCTGTACTTTGAGCGCATGTGGGTGCCGGACTTTGTACACGGCACCCCCCAGGACGCCCTGGCACAGATCATGACCGAGGAGGCCGAGCTGAAGGCCGAGCAGGAGGCCGCGGACAACCTGGCCGACATCGCCGGCCCCGCGGACCTTGCCTGGCTGCGCGGCGCCGCGGCCTGGCTGAATTACCAAAGCCAGATCGCCCAGATGTACCGCTTTGTGGTATTGCTGGACAGCAGCTATTACATCAGCGGCTTTGTGCCCGCCGACAAGGTGCAGGAGCTGAAACTGGCCCTTTCCAAAGAGCTGCCCGACGTGCGGGTGTGCGCGGACGACGAGGTGGGCGCCCAGACGGGCGATGCGCTGAAGCCCCCCACCAAACTGAAAAACAACTGGTTTGCCAAGCCCTTTGAGATGTTCATCGACATGTACGGCATGCCGGAGTACGGCGACATCGACCCCACGGGCTTTGTGGCCATCACCTACTCGGTGCTGTTCGGCATCATGTTCGGCGACGTGGGCCAGGGCATCCTTCTGGGCCTCATCGGCTACTTCATCATGTACAGGAAAATGCACATGCCCATCGGCCTGATCCTCACGCGGTGCAGCGTGTTCAGCACGCTGTTCGGCTTCGTGTACGGCAGCGTGTTCGGCTTCGAGCATGTGCTGGACCCCTTGTACCACGCTTTGGGCTTTGCCCAAAAGCCCATCGAAGTGCTGGAGCCGGACGCCATCACCATGCTGCTGCTGTCCAGCGTAGCCGGGGGCGTGTTCCTCATCCTGTGCGCGATGCTGGCCGGCATCCTGTCCCACCTCAAGCGCAAGCAGCCGGCCCACGCGGTGTTCAGTGTGAACGGCGTGGCGGGCGTGGTGTTCTACTTCAGCCTGATCCTGCTGCTGGTGAACCTGGTGGCCGGGCTGCACCTGCCCTTTGTGGGCACGGTGCCCTTCTATATGCTGTGTTTGGCCATCCCCTTCCTGAGCATCTATTTTGCCGAACCCATCTGCTGCCGCCTGGAGGGCAAGCCCCGGGAAGAGGGCGTGGGCGAGATGCTGATGAACGGCTTCTTCGAGGTGTTCGACGCGCTTTTGAGCTTCGCCTCCAACACCATGAGCTTCCTGCGCGTGGGCGGCTTTGCCCTGGCCCATGCCGGCATGATGACCATGGTGTTCACCCTGGCGGACATGGCCTCCAACGTGGTGATCTACGCGGTCATCGTGCTCATCGGCAATTTGTTCGTGATGGCGCTGGAGGGCCTGTTCGTTGGCATCCAGGTGCTGCGGCTGGAATTTTACGAGATGTTCAGCCGCTTCTTCGACGCCGACGGCCGCCCCTTCGCGCCGCTGGCCGTGCGCCTGCCCGAGGCACAGTAAAACGCCCTTCGCCCGCCCCGGGCGGGTGGATCCATAGAGTGTGAGTAAGGTTTGACCGATTGAAAAGGAGAATCGTTATGAAACAGTTCAATGCGAAAAAATTCGTCCGCACCTTCTTCCTGGTGGCCCTGACGCTGGCCCTGGCCCTCAGCCTGTCCAGCGTGGCCTTTGCCGACGAGGCGGCCGCCGCCGCGCCCGACATCAACAAGGGCCTGGGCCTGATCGCCGCGGCCGTGGCCATGGGCATCTCGGCCATCGGTTCCGGCATCGCCGTGGGCGCCGGCGCCCCGGCCGCCATCGGCGCGCTGACGGAAGACCCTAAAAGCTTCGGCAAGGCGCTGATCTTCGTGGCTTTGGGCGAGGGCATCGCCCTGTACGGCATGTTGGTGGCCATCCTGATCTGGACCAAAGTGTGACGGTATGAAATACTTTCTCATCAGCGACAATGTGGACACGCTGGCCGGTATGCACCTGGTGGGCGTGAAAGGCGTGGTGGTGCACGAGGAGACCGAGGTGAAGGCGGCGCTGGAGAAAGCCTGCGCCGACCCCGAGGTGGGCCTGGTGCTCATCACGGACAAATTGGTGGCCCGCTGCTCGGAGCTGGTGTTTTCCTACAAGCTCACGCGCAAACGGCCGCTGATCGTGGAAATGCCCGACCGCCATTCCGACCAAAACCCCGGAGACAGCATCAAGCGCTATATCTCCGAGGTCGTGGGCGTGAAGATTTGAGGTGAGAGCCATGAGTAAACCCATGAGTAAAAAAGAACAGCCCCAGGCGCTTTTGCAAAACGCCCGCCAGCAAAGCGCGGCGCGCTTCGACGCCTTTGACGATTCGGTGATGGCCGCCGCCCGGCGGCAGGCCGACGCCATCGTGGCCGAGGGCAAAAAGCAGGCCGAAGAGGCCTATGAGAAGCTGGTGGC
Organism: uncultured Oscillospiraceae bacterium; assembly: GCA_905212515.1. Lineage (GTDB taxonomy): Bacteria > Bacillota > Clostridia > Oscillospirales > Ruminococcaceae > Ruthenibacterium. Next base: position 7,671 of record CAJMEU010000087.1, read on the forward strand.
CCAGCAGCGGACCGACCCGGTGGTGCTGTACCGGGCCGAGGCCCGCGCCAAACTGGAGCGGACGGTGGCTTCCGCCAAGCAGGAGAACCGCAAAAAGCTGTTGGTATACCGCGGCCAGCTGGTAAACGCCCTGTTCGCCGAGGTGGAGGAAAAGCTGCAGAATTACGTGGGGACGCCGGCCTATGCCCAGGACCAGGCCGCCCGTATGGCTGAGCTGGTGAGCGCCTGCGGCGCCGGCCAGACCCACGTGCGCGCCGTTTATGTGCGCCGCGGCGAGGTGCAGGCGGTGCGGGACGCGGCCCAAAAGGCCTTTCCCGGCTGCGAGGTGCGGGACGCGGCCGACATCCGGCTGGGCGGCTTCCGCGTGGAGGCGGGCCATGTGCTGTACGACCTGACGCTGGACCACAGCGACCAGGCCCTGCGCGAGGCCTTCCTGTCCCGCTGCGGCCTGCAGGTGGAGTGAGCGCCGGCACATGCCTGCGCGTGTAAGGAGATTTTCTATGAAAGATACGATCTATTCCATCAACGGCCCCGTGGTGACCGTGCGCGACACGGACAGCTTTTCCATGATGGAGATGGTTTATGTGGGCGAGGCGGGCCTCATCGGCGAGGTCATCCGCGTCAACAGCGCCGCCACCACCATTCAGGTGTACGAGAACACCACCGGCCTGCGGGTGGGCGAACCGGTGAAAGGCACCGGCGCGCCGCTGTCGGCCACCTTGGGCCCGGGCGTCATGCAGAACATCTTCGACGGCATCGAGCGGCCCTTGGGCGTGATCGCCCAGCGCGAGGGCGCCTTCATCGGCGCCGGCGTGCACGTGGACAGCCTGGATGGGGAAAAGCAGTGGGACGTGACCCTGTGCGTGGCCCCCGGCCAGACGGTGGCCCCGGGCGCGGTGATCGCCACCTGCCCCGAAACGTCCATCATCACCCACAAAAGCATGGTGCCCCCGGACGTGTCCGGCGTGGTGACCTGGGTGGCCGAGAACGGCCTTTATACGGTCAGGGACGTGATCTGCAAGGTCGAGACGGACGCCGGCGAAGTGAAAGAGCTGCGCCTGGCGCAGAAATGGCCCATCCGCCAGCCGCGCCCGGTGAAAAGCCGCGAGGCCATCAGCCGGCCGCTGATCACCGGCCAGCGCGTCATCGACACCCTGTTCCCCATCGCCAAGGGCGGCGCGGCCGCCGTGCCCGGGGGCTTCGGCACCGGCAAAACCATGACCCAGCACCAGCTGGCCAAATGGTGCGACGCGGACATCATCATCTACGTGGGCTGCGGCGAGCGCGGCAACGAGATGACCGACGTGCTGCAGGAGTTCCGCAAACTGGAGGACCCCAACAGCGGCAAGCCCATGACCGCGCGCACGGTGCTGATCGCCAATACCTCCAACATGCCCGTGGCCGCCCGCGAAGCGTCCATCTACACGGGCATCACCCTGGCCGAGTATTATCGGGATATGGGTTACGACGTGGCCATGATGGCCGACTCCACCTCCCGCTGGGCCGAGGCTTTGCGCGAGATCAGCGGCCGTCTGGAAGAGATGCCCGCCGAGGAAGGCTTCCCCGCCTACCTGCCCAGCCGCCTGGCCGCGTTTTACGAGCGCGCGGGCTGCGTCGAGGCTTTGAACGGCGAATCGGGCAGCGTGTCCATCATCGGCGCCGTGTCGCCCCAGGGCTCTGATTTTTCCGAGCCCGTCACCCAGAACACCAAGCGCTTCGTGCGCTGCTTCCTGGCCCTGGACAAAAGCCTGGCCTACGCCCGGCACTACCCGGCCATCAACTGGACCATCAGCTATTCCGAATACTACGAAGATCTGGATCCCTATTACCTCGATCATCTGGGGCCGGACTTCATCAAATTGCGCGGCCGCATGCTGAGCCTGCTCAGCGAGGAGAACCATTTGATGGAGATCGTGAAGCTGATCGGCTCGGACGTATTGCCCGACAGCCAGAAGCTGACGCTGGAGGTGGCGCGCGTCATCCGCGTGGGCTTTTTGCAGCAGAACGCCTTCCACAAAAACGACACCTACGTGCCCCTGGAAAAGCAGCAGTGGATGATGGAAGTGATCATGCATCTGTACGATGAGACGCAGAAACTGGTGGAAGAGGGCGTGCCCGTCAGCGAGATCAGCGCGGCCGGCGTGTTCGACAAGCTGGTGAAGATCAAATACGAGATCCCCAACGACAAGCTGGAGATGTTCAAGGATTACAACGCCGAGCTGGACCGCGTGTGCGCCGGCCTGTTGGCCAAGCGGCAGGCGGACCTGGCAGCCGTGCCGGCGGAAGGGAGATGAGCGCCATGGCACAAAATGCAAAATGGGCCATGGAGTATCTTGGCCTCTCTGACATCAACGGCCCGCTGGTGGCTGTGGACGGCCTGACGGACGGCGGCGTGGGCTTTGAGGAAATGGTGGAGATCCGCACGGAGGAGGGCACCCGTCTGGGTCGTGTGGTGGCCCTGGAGGGCAGCCGCGCGGTGGTGCAGGTATTTTCCGGCACCAACGGGCTGGGCCTGGCGGACGTGCGCTCCCGCTTTACGGGCGAGCCCATGCGCCTGGCCCTGGCGCCGGAGATCGTGGGCCGCATCTTCAACGGCGCGGGCCAGCCGATCGACGGCCTGGGGCCCGTGTACGCCAGCCGGTTCGAGGATATCAACGGCAGCGCCATCAATCCGGTGCGCCGCCAGTACCCGCGCAACTACATCCGCACGGGCATCAGTTCCATCGACGTGCTGATGACGCTGATCCGCGGCCAGAAGCTGCCCATCTTCTCCGGCAGCGGCATGAGCCACAACCGCCTGGCCGCCCAGATCGTGCGGCAGGCCAAATTGTCCGATGACGCGGGCGCGGCCCAGAAGTTCGGCGTGGTGTTCTGCGCCATGGGCGTGACCAAGGACGTGGCCGAGTATTTCCGCAAAAGCTTCGAGGAATCGGGCGCCCTGGCCCGCGTGACCATGTTTCTGAACCTGTCCAGTGACCCCATCATCGAGCGCATCCTCACCCCGCGCTGCGCGCTGACGGCCGCCGAATACCTGGCCTTCGAGCAGGACATGCACGTGCTGGTGGTGATGACGGACATGACCAGCTACGCCGAGGCCCTGCGCGAGTTCTCCTCCAGCAAGGGCGAGATCCCGGGCCGCAAGGGCTACCCCGGCTACCTGTATTCAGACCTGGCCAGCATGTACGAGCGCGCGGGCATCATCGAGGGCCGCGCGGGCAGCGTGACGCAGATCCCCATCCTGACCATGCCCAGCGACGACATCACCAAAGCCATCCCCGACCTGACGGGCTATATCACCGAGGGGCAGATCGTGCTGGACCGCTACCTGGATCAGCAGGGCATCTACCCGCCCATCAGCGTGCTGCCCAGCCTGTCCCGTCTGATGAAGGACGGCATCGGCGAGGGGTATACCCGCAAGGACCACCCGGACGTGTCGAACCAGCTGTTCGCCAGCTACGCCAAGGTGTCCGACGCACGGGGCCTGGCCAGCGTCATCGGCGAGGAGGAGCTGTCCCCCACCGACAAACGCTACCTGGATTTCGGCAGCCATTTCGAGCGCGAGTTCCTGGGCCAGGGCGCCAACGAGGACCGCACCATCGACGAAAGCCTGGACCTGGGCTGGCGGCTTTTGTCCATCCTGCCCCGGGAGGAGCTGGACCGCATCGACGAAAAGGTGCTGGACGAACATTACGGCAAATACTGACCGCGCGGCCGGGTGCCGCGCGCTGAACCGGAGGGGAAGCGTTATGGCCGAACAGATCTTTCCCACCAAGGGCAATCTGATCGCCTGTCAGAAAAATTTGTCCCTGGCCAAACTGGGCTTCGACCTATTGGACCGCAAGCGCAACGTGCTGATGCGCGAGATGATGAAAATGATCGACACGGCCGGCCAGATGCAGAAGGAGATCGGCGACACCTTCACCCGCGCCTACGAGGCCCTGCAGGCGGCCAACATCACCCTGGGCATCGACCGCTCGCTGGAGAGCACGGTGCGCGAGGAGCGGGGCTTTTCCGTCACCAGCCACAGCATCATGGGCGTGGACCTGCCCTCCGGGCATCTGGCGTCACTGCCCCTGTTCCCCTATTACGGTTTTTCGGGCACCAACGCCCAGTTGGATTATGCCTTTGTCTGCTTCGACCGGGTGAAGGCCCTGTGCGCCCAGCTGGCCGGCGTGGAAAACAGCGTGTACCGCCTGGCCACGGCCATCAAAAAAACCCAGCGCCGGGCCAACATGCTGGAAAACGTGGTGATCCCCCGTCTGACGGGCAACATCCGTTTCATCTCCTCCACCCTGGAGGAGCACGAGCGCGAGGAATTCACCCGCATGAAGGTCATCAAGCGCCAGAAGGGCGGCTGAAGGGCCGCCCTCT
>CAJMEU010000088.1 GCA_905212515.1 uncultured Oscillospiraceae bacterium
TGTTTCGTATCGATAGGGCTGGATCACGTTGGGTCCGCTGAGTGCCGCTGCTTCATATAACTGGTAGGGAATGCCCTGCAGGGCTGCTAGCAAAACAATTGTGATAAAAGGCAGGCCTTTCCAAATCGCGGTGATAATCACTGAAAGCAGGGCATAACGCGGCTGCCCCAGCCAATCAATGGGTTCGTTCAGCCAACCGACGCGCTCTAAAAAATAATTAAATATTCCATATTGATAGGAATAAATCCATTTCCAGGTCAGCCCTGCCGCGATGTTGGGAATGACCCAGGGGATCAAAACCAAGCTGCGATAAATGGCCCGCCCTTTAAAATTCTCATTTAACATTAAGGCGATGACCAATCCCCCTATAAATTGGAAGCCTACCACAAACACAGTCCAGAGGATCGTATTGAAAAATGCTTTTGCAAAAATTTCGTCTTGGAAAAGCGTGATATAATTCCGCAGCCCTACAAATTGCGCGGGTTGCGCAGACCCCATCTTTTCATGAAAAAAACTGGATACGATCCCGCGGCCCAGGGGGTAAAGCAGCAAAACCGTGATCAATAGCAGCCCGGGCAGCATCAACAAATAGGGCAGCATTTCTTTTTTCAAACGACCCGGCGAAAATTTACGGCCAGTCATTTTTTTGCGCCTCCTCAGACATATAATCATACATGCTATGGATGCAAAGCTCTTTCTCCAATGCCTCTTCGGTTATCCAGCTTGGCAGCAACCGTTTGGATAGGGCTATTGTTTTTGTGGCCTCTTCACAGGGAATATCAAAAAAATTGTCGCTGAACTCCTGCCGGCAGCCCGGCAATTCCAAAAATACGGCCCGGGCATAATTTTGCGCCTTCAGTACGATTTCAAACTTGTCGTCCCGTTGATGGATAGCCTTGCATATGCGGGGCTCCCGAAAGATAAACCGCTTGTCCGGGGAAAAAAGATAAGTGCCCTGTGAAACGACCTCTTCGCCTTTGCCTCGCAGGCAGTATTCTAAAAAAGTAGTCTGCTGCAACCTTTCATCGCCGCAAATCCGGCGTATGTCAATAGCGCCAAACCATTTGCTGTGCAGCGATGGCACGGTCACATGGTTATAGCCTTGCGAAACCAGAGAAAAATCATTTTTTCGCAGGCGCCAATATATTTTCCCCTTAAAGCAGCTTCTTGTATCGTTGACCACGCAGAAACGGAGGGTTTCCTTTTTTACATCAACGCTCAGTAAAACATCCTTATAAAATCTTTTTGCAAAATAGTGAAGCGCTTTTCGGTTTCCTCCATAGTCGATTCCCGACCAAGATGCCACCGGGCAGCAATCGTTGAGCTGCCAATACAATGTGCCCATGCACTTTCCATGTTGGCGCCGCCAAAATTCCACCGCATATTCAACCGCCCGGGCCTGTATCAGCTGGGAAAAGTAGACAAAGGCCTCCAAATTTTTAGGCGGGGGGAAAAGCCCTGCCATATAACCTTTGATAACAGTGTCTGCATCCGGGCTGATTTGATGTGCTTTGATAATTGGAGAATCTAAAAATCTGTCCTGAGGCCATGTTACGCGTCTGAGCATTTCCATCGTGGGAAAGGATTGAAAACCAAACTCTGAAATGAACCTTGTCTCATGCTCCTGGTAGGCGGTGATGGGTCTTCCCTCATGCCACACTCCCCAATAGTGGGTGTCCCCTTTTTGGCCCGAATTGGGGTCGTCGAAATTCCCTGTTGAGGAAGGCGACGAAAACCAGTAGGGCGTTGCGCCGTCCTCCTCCCTTACGGCCCGTTGCACCGCATGCTCCATAAGCAGATAGTCTGTCCGGATCCTCGAATTTTCCGCGACGTTTTTTTCATTGATCTTCCACTCGATCTCATTGTTGCCGCACCACAGCACAAGGGATGGGTGGTGACGCAGGCGCCTCACGTTTTCCCTTACTTCTGCTTGGATATTGCTTTTGAATTCGTCTGTGATCTCGTAAAAGGCGCAGGCAAACATTAAATCCTGCCACACCAGCAGGCCGTGCCGGTCGCAAAGCTCATAAAAATAGTCTTCCGGATAATATCCTCCTCCCCACACCCTGATGCAAGTAAAATTCGCGTAAAGGCAATTATCAACAAGGTCTTTTATGCGATCGTAATCGATTCGGGCGGCGATGCTGTCCTCGGGAACGTAGTCTGCCCCGCGTACAAAAACCGGGATTCCATTGATCTCCACCTGGAATTTATTTCCGTAATCGTCCGGCTCCTGGTTTAAGCGCACCGTTCGCAGGCCAAGATACAGCTCCCGGCAGCAAAGGGTTTTTTCTTGCCGCTTTAGGGCAATCACCACCTGGTACAACGGTTGAGCGCCGTAACCTCGCGCCCACCAGAGCCAGGGATTTTCCACGGAAACGACAGGGTTTTCCCCACCCCTCCCATCTCCCGCCAACGTCCCGTCCGGATTGTATACGCGCCATTCCAATTTACATCCGTCCTGTACTGCTTGGGCTTCGATTCTCAGGTCCACGCGGTCCGGCCCATGTGTTTGTATAACCCGCACATCGTCAAGCGCGGCGTGATCTGCATCCGCGAAATTGGCCTTGCGCCATATTCCCATATCCGGCAGCGTATTGTACCTTACGCTCCCAAACATATAGCTCGCTTTTCTGACACGCTGGAAACCTGGAAGGGCTTCTTTCATCCCCCACAAAGGCCGGCCTCCTCCTGCCGGGGATAGTGCGCAAACAGGGGATTGAAGCCTTACTTCCAGCAAATTTTTTCCGGCTTTCAACTGCTTTTCCACGTTGAAGGAGAAGCGGCGATGCATATTATCCACCGCGCCCAAAAAATCGCCGTTTAAATAAATCGCCGCAAGTGTGTCGATCCCCTCAAAGCACAATTTTTGAAATTCAGCTAGCTCTGTTCCACCAAGCTCAAAACAACAGCGATAATGATACCCATAGGCGAGCGCCTTCAAGGCAGTCGGCGCCTGCGCGCGGAAAAATGGATCGGCTATTTGGCCTGTATGCAGCAGATCCAGCAATACGGACCCCGGTACCCGGGCCTCCCGCCACTTTTCCTGATCCTCTCTTTTGAACGCCCAATCTGATGACAGTATTCTTTTTCCCATTCACTTGAACCCATTCTGTGTATTTAACCCTATTTCATTGACCGCGTAAGAAGTTGGCTTTCCACCGGCCTTTTGCAGGGTTTTATCTCGGGCTGCTTATATCTGCTTGAAAAACATCACAGCTTTCTTTAATCAGAAGCTCTGTGTCAAAAAACTTTTTTACTGGAGTGACCGCTTTTCCTTCAATGATGTCTGCTAAAAGCACAACGCTTTCTTTTCCTATGTTATGAAGGGGCTGTTTCACCGTCGACAGCTCTGGTCCGGTAAATCTCTTTTCAAAATATCTCGGCTCGTCAAACCCTCTGACGGAAAGATCCCGTGGCACTTTAAGCCCGGCCTGTTCTGCGGCGTGCATCGCACCATAGGCCGTTTCGTAGTCAGCGCAAAATACGGCGGTGGGAATCTGGCGAAGCGCCAAGTATTCTTCCATACGCTGCACTCCTGCCTTATATTTGTCCGCGCTGAAGTTATATGCGATATACTGGTTCGGTATGGAAATGCCATGCTGCTGCATGGCGGTAACATATCCGTTCAAGCGATCCAGGGAAACTTTGCGGTTCATATTCCCCGTTATGTGGGCAATATTGCGGTGCCCCAGGCCGATCAAATATTGCACGGCATTATAAGCGCCCTGCGTGTTGTTGATAAGGATAGAATTCACATCCATATCCTCAAAGCTATTTTCGATAAGCAAAAAAGGGAAGCCCGAAGAAACCAGCTGCTTTACTACTTTTTCGTCCGTTAGGTAGGAGCCGTAAATGATGATGCCATCCACTTTTCCTTGCGCCAAATAATTGATGTACCCTTTTTTCTTTTCCTCTCCATGCGCGTCACAAAAAATCAAATTAAAGCCGCATTGGTTGGCTCCGTCCTCAGCCCCTTTGATCAGGTCGCAAAAAAACGGATCATACAGCCTTTCAACAACAATTCCAATGCAATCTGTTTTTTTTAAAGAAAGCGTTCTGGCTGCGATATTCGGCATATAACCTAAATGTTCCATCGCCTTTTGAACGCGCAGCCGCGTTTCTTCATTGACATTGTCCTTTTCATTCAAAACACGGGATACAGTAGATTTTGACACCCCCGCATAACGCGCAACATCTACAATATTCAATTTTCGACCCTCCAACCGTCTTTTTGGGAACGGTTTCATTATATATCTTTCCATTAATTCGCGCAAATCATATTTTATCCGAAAAAATTATTTATTTTTTATGCTAATTGCACAATTTTATTGATTTTTTGTAAGGAAACCGGTTTTACAATTTCTTTCATTTTTATTTATTTGTGGGAAAACAGCAAGGGTTTGAATGCAATTTGTACTTCTTGAAAGAACAGTATCTTTTAATTTATGGACTTTGGCCCAGTTCGATTGGCCTGGCCGCCGCGCAGGCAGCCATCAAGAAACCCAGGGCTAAAAGAATCATCCGGCCTTGTGTTGAAGCCCCCCGCTCACGCGAGCGGGGGACTTTTATTGGGACGGGGGATTCTCGGGCGGCACATAGGTGGTTGCGTACTCCTCGTTTTGCGGAATCCACTTGGCGCAGGCCGCCATGCCGGGCCGGCAGTGCCGCACCCGGGGCGGATGCGCGCAGTGGCCGAAGTTGATGGGCATGTATCCGTGCCGCCAAATGTGGTGCCGGCGGGAATAGCCGCAGGTTTCACAGCATTTTTCACACTTTGTATTCACAAGCATCACCTCCCGTATATATTGACACATTTCGTGTCAAATTTCAATTACACATATTGTGTCATGTATACTTATGTGGGTGATACAAATGAAATATGAAAGAATTAAAAGCCTGCGGGAGGACCGGGATAAAACTCAGCAAGAGCTGGCGGCTTTTCTGGGCTTGACGCGAAGCGCTTACAGCAATTATGAAAATGGCCTTCGGGATATCCCGGTTGAAGTTCTGTCCCTTATTGCGGATTTTTACAAAACAAGCGTGGATTATTTGATTGGCCGGACAAACGAGCCAAAGCCCTATCCTTCCCAGAAGAAGCCGTCCAAACGGCCGGCCGGGTGAAAAATCGCTTTTCTTGAAATCGGAAGGGTGGCTTTTTGGGGCGGCTTCCCTTATAATAGGAAATATAACAGGAAAAAAGTTCATTCCGACGCCGAAAGTTGGCGCAAAAAAGGCCGCCGTGCCGCATGGGGAGAGGACCTGGAAGGTGAAGGACAGCAAGTGGAAATTGACGCAGCAAGTGGCGTCGAACATCATCGTTGTATTCGCGGGCATCGCCTTTTTTCTGGCGCTGTCCAATTTTGACGCGGTGCGTGCGCAGCTGGCCTCGTGGATGGGCATCGTCTCGCCCTTCATCGGCGGCATCGTCATCGCCTATCTGCTGGACGGCCCGGTGCGCTTTTTTGAAAAACAGTTCGGCGGCCGCCGCAAGCTGGCCGTGGTGCTGGCCTACGCGCTGGCGCTGGTGGTGGTGTCCTTCCTCATCAGCATGGTGGTCCCCCAGATCGTGGAAAGCCTGATGCTGCTGATGAACCGCGTGCCCGGCTATCTGGACAATCTGGACCAGATGGTGCGCAGCAGCAGCCTGAACGCCCAGGGCCTGGAAGAGCTGATCGGCTCTTATCAGGAGCTGCTGCAAAAGGCCACCAGCCTGCTCAGCGCCCTGCTGCCCAAGGTGGTGGGCTACGGCATGGCCATCGGCAGCGGCGTGGTGGGGGCCATCACGGCCCTGATCTCCTCCATCTACATGCTGGTCAGCAAAGAGCGGCTGCTGCGCCAGCTGCGCAAGGCCGCGCTGGCCCTGCTGCCGCTGGACGTCTCCCGCCGCGTGCTGGACGTGTGCTCCCACGCCAACCGGGTGTTCAGCAGCTTCATCAACGGCAAGATCATCGACAGCAGCATCATCGGCGTCATCTGCTTTGTGGCCATGGCCCTGCTGCGCCTGCCCTTCGCCGTGCTCATCAGCGTGATCGTGGGCGTCACCAACATCATTCCCTTTTTCGGGCCCTTCATCGGCGCCATCCCCAGCATCGTCATCCTGCTGATCGTGGACCCCTTCAGCGCCCTCAAGTTCACCATCCTGGTCATCGTCCTGCAGCAGTTCGACGGCAACATCCTGGGCCCGAAGATCCTGGGCAATTCCACGGGCCTGTCGGCGCTGTGGGTGCTGGTGGCCATCATCGTGGGCGGCGGCCTGTTCGGCTTTACCGGCATGGTGGTGGGCGTGCCCGTGTTCGCGGTGCTGTACTCGCTGGTCAGCAGTTTCTTTGCCCGCCGGCTGCGGGAAAAGGGCATCGACGAGACGGGCCGTCCCTTGGACCCGCCGCCCGAAGGGCCCGCCCCGGACGGGCAGTCGCCCGGCCAGCCCTGAAAAACAGACAAGCGCCCCCGAAGGCCTCCCTCGGGGACGCTTATTTTTTTGCGCCGCGGGCCCTAGCCCGCCAGCGTCCGGTCGTACTGCAAAATGGCCTCCATCAGCCGGGCGTGGGCGTCCCCGCGGGCGCTGAGGGTGTGGTCGGTCATCACGATGGGCAGCGCGGCCAGCCACGCCTCGTTCTGGCGGTCCGCCAGCGCCGCGTTGAAGCCCTCGGCCCGCCGCAGCAGCGACCAGCTGCCGATGGCCCGGAAAATGCCGCCCGGGCTGGCCTGCATGGTCAGCACGCCCTGCTGCACACGGAACAGGTCCCCGCTCACCTGTCCCGCGCGCACCGCCCCGGCCGTTTCGTCCAGCCCGGCAAACACGGCTTCGGCGCTGTCGGTGTTGAACCAGGGGCTGTAGATGCTGTCCCCATAGTCCAGCAGCCCGGCGCGGCCGCCGGTGTATTTCATCAGGATCAGGCAGGCCGCGCGGCTGCCTCCGGCCGTCACCTGCCCGTAGGTGGCCTGGGCCAGGCCGGGCGTCTGCGCGTACTCCAGCAGGCCGCTTTCCTCCAGCAGGGCGTACAGCTCTTCGAAATGGGCCGCCCCCAGAAGGCCGTCCGCCTCCTGCGTGTCATAGCAGTGCTGGAAGTCCAGCACCAGCACCTCGCCGGGATGTTCCCGCAAAAAGGCCGTGAATTGGGCCAGGTGCCCGGCCAGGGGCGCGCTGTAGTAATTGTGCACCGTGTAGAAGGTGCCCGTGGCCGCGTCCCGCGTCACCCGGATGTCGAAATAGCGCACGCCGCCGGCCAGCAGCTCGGCCGCCGAAGCCAGCTGGGTCTTGCTCTGGCGGTAGCCCAGGCTTTTGCACAGCGCCAGCTGGAAGGGCGCGGCCACCGAGGCGCCGTCCACCGCGCCGGCCCGGGTCATCTCCGCGGTCAGGGCGTCGTGGGCGCCCGGCATGGCGATGTCCACCAGCCGCTCCGGCCCGGCCAGCGTCTCCTTCATCCAATGGGAATAGTCCGTGCCGTCCCGGCTGTCCCCGGCCGCCAGGAACGGCAGTTCCAGCAGCGTCACCAACACCGCCGCCAGGGCCAGCAGGCAGCCGCCGGCGATCTTCAAAATACGTTTCAGGCCGTGCATCCTCTCGCCTCCTTTTTTCCCATTATACCAGAAGGAGGGCCGGCCGCAGCGCCAAAGATCGGGCCGGTTATTTGGCCATTGTGCCGGATGCCGGCCCCTTTCAGGCCGCGCCGGTGAAACGCAGGTCGATGACCATCACCTCGGCGTTCGTGCCCACGCGCATGGCCGGGCCCCACACGCCCACGCCCGCGGTGACGAAGGAGTGCATGCCGTCCTTGTACCGGTAGCCGCAGGGGTTTTCCCACAGCAGCTTCACAAACAAGTTCACCGGGAACAACTGGCCGTCGTGCACGTGGCCGGACAGCGCCGCGTCCACCCCTGCCGCCGCGTCCTCGGCCAGCTCCCGGGGCTGGTGATCCAGCAGCAGGATGGGTTTTGTCTTGTCCAGCCCCTCGGTCAGCCGGGCCACGGGCAGCCGCCCGGCCTCGCCGCGGGCCGGGCGCTTGGCGTCCAGGCGGCCCACCAGGTAGAAGGCGCCGTCCACCAGCATGCTCTCGTCCTGCAGCACCGTCACCCCCGCTTCGGCCAGCAGCGCGTCCATGCGCGGGTCCACCCGGGGCGGCGCGCCGCCGAACGTGAAGCCCGCCAACAATCTCTCGCTGACGTCGTGGTTGCCGTAGCAGGCGTACACGCCGTAAGTGCTCTCCATAGACGCCAGCAGGTCCCGGATGCCCGCGGGGTCGTCCAGGTCGTCGTAGCTGTTGTCGAAGATGTCCCCGGCCAGCACCACCACGTCGGGCCGGGCGTCGTTCACGCGCCGCACCATACGGGCCAGCTGGCGGGTGCCCACGCTGGCGCCCAGGTGCAGGTCGGACGCCAGCGCCACCCGCAGCCCGTCGCCCGCCGCGCAGGCTTTCGGCACCTGGGCGGTGTAATAGGTGGTGCGGATCTGCCCAAAGTGCACCGCCCCGTAAGTGCTGACGGCCACGGTCACCGCCGCCACCGCGCCGCCCCAGGCGGCAAAAAGCCGCCGGGCGCGGGCTTTCCCCTGCGCCGTGGCGGGCCGGCCTTTGCGCCGGCGCACCGCCAGGGCGGTCAGGTCGGCCGCCGCCAGGAACAGCAGGATATACAAAAGGCAGCCCAGCCAGATGTTGCCCGCCAGCTTCACCGCCCGCTGCACGGGCCCCGCCGGCAGCAGAAAGCCCGCCAGGGGCGTGGCGCACAGCAGGAAGTAGGACAGCCCCAGGCACGCCCGCACCGGCCGGCGGCCCAGCGCGGGCGCACAGGCGGCCAGCCAGGCCAAAAAACGCCATAAAATATACCCGTTTACCGCCAGATACAGCGGCGCCAATAAGATCCCCAGCAAGCGTTCCATCTCCTTTTGCCCTTTTGCGTCTCTGTCTACACAAACGAGGCAGGGGCCTTTTTTTCGCCACCCCGTCCGCCCCGCGCCGTTCCCCTCTTGTATGTTTGGCCCGTTTTCGCTTACAATAAACTGTAGCGTCCGTGTGCGGGGCCCGGCCCTAAGCACGCGAAAGGAGGGACAACGCCATGGAAGAACAGGAAACGCTGCGCGGCATCTTCGCCTATTACGCCGCCCGGCCGGACAGGGCCAGCCAGGAGAACATCGTGGCCATGCTGCGGGAGGTGCAGGAGGTGCTGGGCTGTGTGCCCGAAAGCGCCCAGCGGGCAGCGGCCGGAGCCGCGGGGGTGAAGCCCTCCTTCATCGCGGCCATTGTAAAGCGCTACCCAAGCCTCAAGCCCGCGCCCTGGCGCCACTGCGTCACCCTGTGCACGGGCCCGCGCTGCGCCGGGCAGGGGGCGGCGGCGCTGCTGGCCGCGGCGCGCCGGCAGCTTTCGGCGGACAAGTCCGGCCTCTCGGCGGACGGGCGCGTGCTGCTGCGCACCCAAAACTGCCTCAAGCAGTGCCGCGCCGCGCCCAATGTCCTAGTGGACGGCGCGCTGCATAGCCGCATGACGCCGGAAAAACTGGCGGCCCTGCTGGACGCCCTGGATTGAGGGCGGGCGGCTTGCTTTCCCGCCGCTTTGCTGGTATGATGGAGGAAAATCCCCTTGGAACGGAGGCGCGCCCATGCCCACCCTTTATGTCACCGATCTGGACGGCACCCTGCTGGACGGACAGGGCCGCGTGCCCGAGGCCAGCGCCCGCATCCTCAACCGTCTGATCGGCCAGGGCATGCTGTTCACCGTGGCCACGGCGCGCACGCCCGCCACAGTGGTGGACCTGCTGGCCGGGGTGGACCTGCGCCTGCCCGCCGTGCTGATGACCGGCACCCTGCTGTATGACGTGGGGCACAAAAAGGCCATGGCCACCACGCCCTTTTCCCCCCACGCCCTGGACGCCCTGTGCACCCTGCTGGACGCCACCGGCCAGGAGGCCCTTTTGTACTGCGCCCGGGACGATCATCTCACCGCCTACTACCGCCGGCTCACCGGCCGGTTCGCGCGGGCGTTCGTGGCCGGCCGCCAGGGCACGCCTTACAAAACCTTCACCCAGGTGCCCAGCTTCGCCAGGGCGGCCCGGGGCGCGGACGCGCTGGTGGCGCTGCTGTGCCTGGACAGCCCCGCCGACGCCTCGCGCTGGTACAAGGCCCTCACCCAGCTGGACGACGTGACCTGTTACTGCTACGCCGATGAATACGGCCGGGGCTACACGGTGGAGGCCTACCCCGCCGGCTGCGATAAGGCCACGGGCCTGGCCCCGGTGAAGCGCCTGTGCGGCGCCGACCGGGTGGTGGCCTTCGGCGACAGCGTGAACGACCTTTCCCTCTTCGCCGCCAGCGACGAAGCCTGCGCCGTGGCGGGCGCCTGCCCCGAGGCCCGGCAGGCGGCCGACCACGTCATCGGCGCCAACACCGAGAACGGCGTGGCCCGCTGGCTGCTGGAACATTTTATCCCACAGGAGGATGGCGCCCCCCCGCGCCGCACACGTATGACAGATCCCGCCGCACCGGCGCTGCCGGATATCGCCGGGCCGTTGCTTGCCTGGTACGACCAACACAAGCGCATCCTGCCCTTCCGCCAGGACCCCACGCCCTACCACGTGTGGGTCAGCGAGATCATGCTGCAGCAGACGCGGGTGTCCGCCGCCCTGTCCTATTACCAGCGCTTTATGGAGGCGCTGCCCACCGTGGCGGACCTGGCCCTGTGCCCGGAGGACAAGCTGCTGAAATTGTGGGAGGGCCTGGGCTACTACAGCCGGGCACGCAATTTGCAAAAGGCCGCCCGCCTGGTGATGGAGCAGTACGGCGGCCGGCTGCCCGCCAGTTATGAGGAACTGCAAAAGCTGCCCGGCATCGGCGCCTACACCGCGGGCGCCATCGCCTCCATCAGCTTCGGCCTGCCCGCGCCGGCCGTGGACGGCAACGTGCTGCGGGTGTTCAGCCGCCTGCTGGCCGACGGCGGCGACATCCTCAAGCCGGACACCAAGCGCCGCATGACAGAGGCCGTGCTGGCTCTGCAGCCGCCGGCCCGCCCCGGAGACTACAACCAGGCCCTGATGGAATTGGGCGCTTTGGTGTGCCTGCCCGGCGGCGAGCCCCAGTGCGGCCTGTGCCCGCTGGCCCCGTTGTGCGCCGCCCGCGCGGCGGGCCGGCAGACGGATTTTCCCGTAAAGGCCAAGGCCCCGGCCCGCAAAGCGCTTTGCTACACCGTGTGCCTGGTGCTGCGGCCCGAAGCGGACGGCGTTTGCAGCCTGCTGCTGACGCGCCGGCCGGACGAAGGCCTGCTGGCCGGCCTGTGGCAGCCGGTGCTGCTGCCCGGCCGCCTGGACAAGGAAGCGGCCCGCGCCGGGCTGGCGGCCCTGGGCATCCAGGCCGAACCGCAGACGCCCCTGCGGACGGCCAAGCATATTTTCACCCACCTGGAATGGCACATGACGGGTTTTGTGTGCCGCTGGCTGTCCGGCCTGCCGGAAGGCGCCGTGTGGGCGGGCCGCGGCCAGCTGGACACCGCCTACGCCCTGCCCACGGCGGTGAAAGTATACGCCGACATCGCGCGCTCCCTGTTGTAGGAACGTGCCGCCGCTGATTCCCGCGGCCCGGGCGGCCGCAAAACAGCCCAAAAAGGGTCCCGCACTTTTTGGCGTGTTGGTGTAAGAAAACATCAATTTTAACGCCTGATGCATTTAAAACGCCCGGCGATCCGTTAGGATCGCCGGGCGTTTTTTGCATACCGATCATCCAAAACCGGCAGGCCGGTCCTTGCCGCGCAGGAGGATGCGCGGCATTTCGCTGCGCGAAACCAGACAGGCGGCAGGTCTGCAGGGTAAATCACATCTTCCGTCAACCGGGTCAGGGCGGCCCCAAAAAACCGCCCCCCGGTTTTAAAGATAAACACGCCCCAAGAAAACCGAAGTAAGGAACCCTCCCGGGTGG
>CAJMEU010000089.1 GCA_905212515.1 uncultured Oscillospiraceae bacterium
CAGAGCCAGGAAAATTCGCGCAGGCACCCTTGGTGGTTGTCAAGCGGATTTGACGCCGCACTGCGCGAAAATTGCCCTTCCAGTGGCGATGCTTTCTTGCGTCAACACGCCTTTCAATCGGCGGTTTTTCACATCCTCCGTTTTCCCTGGTGGGGCGGCCCTGGCCGGGCCATATACAAAACGCGCTGCGAAACCATCTTGTGTTCCCCGGCGCGCGCCGTTATAATAAATACAGCAAACTTGAGAGAGGTGCGGGAATATGTCGATGGAACTGGAGCAGCTGCGGGCTTTGATCGCCCAAAAAGCCGACGCCCATGGGGCGCTGGCGGACGCCGTGTGGGAGGCGGCCGAGCTGAATTGGCGGGAGGAGCAGAGCGCCCATGTCGTGGCGCGCCACCTGCAAAGCGAGGGGTTCGCGGTGCAGGAATCGGCCTGCGGCATGGCCACGGCCTTTGTGGCCCAGTGGTCCAGCGCCGCGCCCGGACAGCAGGCGCCCGTGGTGGCCTTTTTGGGTGAATACGACGCCCTGCCCGGCCTGTCCCAGCAGGGCGGCCTGGCGGAGCCCCGGCCCCTGGGGGAGGGCGCGCCCGGCCACGGCTGCGGCCACAACCTGCTGGGGGCGGGCAGCGCGGCGGCGGCCGTGGCGGTGCGGGACTGGTGCGCGGCGAGCGGCGTGGCCGCCACGGTGCGCTACTACGGCTGCCCGGCCGAGGAGGACGGCGGCGGCAAAGTGTTCTTCGCCCGGGCCGGCGCTTTCCGCGACGTGGACGCCGTGTTCGCCTGGCACCCCGGCGACGCCAACTATGTGCTGGGACAGAGCTGCCTGGCCGTCACGGGCGTGCTGTACCGCTTTGCCGGCCGCACGGCCCACGCCGCGGCCGCGCCCTTTGCCGGCCGCAGCGCCCTGGACGCCTGTGAGCTGATGAACGTGGGCTGCAACTATCTGCGGGAGCACATCCTGCCCACGGCCCGCCTGCACTACGCCTACCGCGACACCGGCAGCACCGCCCCCAACGTGGTGCCTGCCCACGCCAGCCTGCATTACTATATCCGCGCGCCCAAGGTGAGCCAGATGCTGGACATCAAGGCCCGGGTGGCGGACGTGGCCCGGGGCGCGGCGCTGATGACGGGCACCCAGCTGTCCATTCAGGAGATCGACGGCTTTTCCGATTTTGTGCCCAGCCGCACGCTGGGCGAACTGACGGCGCGCTGTTTGGCCGAGGCCGGCGCGCCCGCGTGGGACGGGCAGGACCTGGCGCTGGCCGCCCGCTTTGCCGCCACCATCGGTGAAGAGGAACGGGCGCAGAACTTCGCCCACGCGCTGGAGGTGACCCATCAGCCCGCGGCCCTGTACCGCGGCAAACTGCTGGACGACACCACCCCGCCCTATGTGCACGAGCCCGCGGTGGCAGAGCCCGGCAGCACCGACGTGGGCGACGTGAGCTACTGCGCCCCCACCGTGCAGCTGTATACCGCCTGCCAGGCGGTGGGCACCGGCGGCCACACCTGGCAGGTGACGGCCCAAAGCCGCAGCCCCCTGGGCCGCAAGGGCATGCTGAAGGCGGCTGAAGTGCTGGCCCTGGCCGCCGTGCGCGCCGTGCAGGACCCGGCGCTGCTGGCCGCCGCCAAAGCCGAGCACGCCCAGAGCTGCCCGGACGGCTACCGCTGCCCCCTGCCCGAGGACGCGCCGGCCGAGCCGGCGCCGGCGCGGGGACCGCCGCATCCAGCCGCGCGGCGATCGGATAAAAGACCATTTTGAAAGGAGCCCCTCTCCATGTCCCGCGACCTGACGAAAGGCCCCATCACCAGTTCCCTGCTGTTGTTCGCCCTGCCCATGGTGCTGGGCAACATGCTGCAGCAATTCTACAACGTGGCCGACACGCTGATCGTGGGCCAATTCCTGGGCACCACCGCCTTGGCGGCGGTGGGCTCGGCCTACACGCTGATGACCTTCCTCAACTCCATCCTGCTGGGGCTGTGCATGGGCAGCGGCATCCTGTTTTCCATCTGCTGCGGCCAGCGGGACGAAGGCCGCCTGCGCACGGGCATTTTCCTCTCCTTCTCCCTCATCGGCCTGCTGACGCTGGCGCTGAATGGCGCCGTCTTTGCCGGCATCGACCCCATCCTGCGCTTTCTGCGGGTGCCGGCGGATGTTTACGAGCTGATGCGCGCCTATTTGTGGGTGATCTTCTTCGGCATCTCCGCCACGTTCCTTTACAACTATTTTGCCTGCCTGCTGCGGGCGGTGGGCAATTCCGTGGTGCCGCTGGCCTTCCTGGCGGTGTCTGCCCTGCTGAACATCGCGCTGGACCTTTGGTTCGTGCTGGGCCTGCACTGGGGGGTGGCGGGCGCCGCCTGGGCCACGGTGATCGCCCAGTGGGCGTCCGGCCTGGGTATCGCCCTGTACACGCTGGCGCGCTTCCCTGCCCTGCGCCTGCGCCGGGCGGACTGCCGCTGGGACAAGGCGGTGCTGGGCGAGATCTTCCGCCTGTCCAGCCTCACCTGCATGCAGCAATCGGTGATGAATTTCGGCATCCTGATGGTGCAGGGCCTGGTGAACAGCTTCGGCACCGCGGTGATGGCCGCCTTTGCCGCCGCGGTGAAGATCGATTCCTTCGCCTACATGCCCACGCAGGAATTCGGCAACGCGTTCTCCACGTTTGTGGCGCAGAATTACGGCGCCGCCCGGCAGGACCGCATCCGCCGGGGCATCCGCGCCGCGCTGGTGACGGCCACCGCGTTCGACCTGGTCACCTCGGCCGTGGTGTGCCTGCTGGCCCGGCCGCTGATGCTGATCTTCGTGCCCGCCGGGGAGGCCGAGGTGCTGCGGATCGGCATGGAATACCTGCGCGTCGAGGGCGTGTTCTACTGCCTGATCGGCTATCTGTTCCTGTTGTACGGGCTGTACCGCGCGCTGCGGCGGCCGGGGATGTCGGTGGTGCTCACCATCATCTCTCTGGGCACGCGGGTGGCGCTGGCTTATGCCCTTTCGGCCATACCCGCCATCGGCGTGCTGGGCATCTGGGCCTCGGTGCCCATCGGCTGGTTTTTGGCCGACGCCGTGGGGGTCGCCGTGTACGCCCTGACGGTGCGCAAAGCGCCGGCGCGGCCCTAGGATGCATCCGTCCGCGGAAATTTGCTGATTTTCAGTTGTAACCCTTTGCCCTGTGCGGTATACTAGCCCTTGTACACAGAGACAAAAAGGAAGTGGGTTTGATGTGGGTATTTTACGCGTGCCTGTCCGCGCTGTTTGCGGCGGCCACGGCCATCTTGGGCAAGGTGGGCATCCAGGGCATCTCCTCCAACCTGGCCACGGCCATCCGCACCATTTTTGTGCTGGCCATGGCCTGGGGCATGGTGTTCATCACCGGCAGCCAGGCGGGCATCAAGGAGATCGGCGGGAAAAGCCTTTTGTTCCTGGCCCTGTCCGGCATTGCCACCGGCGCCAGCTGGCTGTGCTATTATCACGCTTTGCAGACGGGCCCGGTGGCCAAGGTGGTGACCATCGACAAATTCAGCTTGGTGCTGACGTTTCTGCTGGCCGCGCTGTTTTTGAAAGAGGATCTCAACCTGAAAACCGTGCTGGGCGGTATTCTTATCACGGCCGGCACGCTGATCGTGGCGCTGTGAAGAAGGGGATAAAAAATGGAACAAGTGTATGACTGCATCGTCATCGGCGGCGGGCCCGCGGGCCTGTCGGCCGCCGTCAACCTGCGCCGCCGCGGCCGCGCGCCGCTGGTTTTTTCCGGCGGCGAAAGCCTGCTGGCCAAGGCCGAGCTGGTGGACAATTATCTGGGCCTGCCCGGCCTGACGGGCCGCGGGCTGATGGACGCCTTTGCCGCCCACGCCCGGCAGCAGGGCGTGGAGGTGAAAAACGCCCGGGTGGGCAACGTGATGCCCTTCGGCGGCACCTTTATGGTGAATGCCGGCGGGGACATCCTCACCGCGCGCACGGTGATTTTGGCCTGCGGTGTGTCCAAGGCGGCCCCGGTGGAAGGTGAGAGCGAATTCCTGGGCCGGGGCGTGAGCTACTGCGCCACCTGCGACGGGATGCTGTACCGCGGCAAACGGGTGGTGGTGTGGGGCTTGGCGCCCGACGCGCCCGAGGAGGCCAATTTCCTGGCCGGCATCGGCTGTAAAGTTACTTACCTTGCCATGAAAAAGCCGGAGGGTTTGGCGCCGGACGTCGTTTTCACCCCCGGCCGCGTGGTGCGTGCTGAGGGCGAAGACGCCCTGCGGGCCGTCGTCACCCCGGACGGACGGCTGGATGCCGAGGGGCTGTTTATCCTGCGGGCCGCCGCGCCGCCCGATTCTCTGGTGCCCGGCCTGGCGGTGGAGGGGGGCGCCGTACTGGTAAACAGTCGCATGGAGACGAACATCCCCGGCCTGTACGCGGCGGGCGACCTGGTGGGGACGCCCTATCAGGTATCCAAGGCCGCGGGCGAGGGGCTGGTGGCCGCCTTGGCCGCCGACAGCTACCTGGCCGCCCACACCGCTTAAAAGGGATGTGAACGCATGAAAAAAGTAAAGATCACTGTATTAAAGACCACGCTGGACAAAGAACTGGCCCTGGAATACGGCGCCGAGGGCTTGACAGCCTGCCCCATGCTGCGGGAGGGCCAGGTGTTTTACGCAGATTATGCAAAACCCGAGGGCCTGTGCGACGAGGCCTGGAAGGCCATTTACCAGTATGTGTTCGCCCTGGCCCACGGCGCAGGGGACGGGCTGTTTTACTGCGGCGACTGGATCCGCAAGCCGGGCGTGGCCATTTGCAGCTGCAACGACGGCCTGCGCCCGGTCATTTTCAAGCTGGAGGCCACGCCGGAGGAAGCCGTGATCGATTATACCCCCGTGCGCTGAACGGCACGAAAAAACGCCCTGGAGCTGACGCTCCGGGGCGTTTTATACCATATGTATTGTTTACTTATTTTAAAACTTCTTGTAATACCTCTCCCATCAGGGCTACGCCGGCGGTGATCTTCTCTTCGCTGGGGGCCGAGAAGTTCAGGCGCACGTTTTGACAGGGCTGGGCCTCGTCCACCTGGAAGGCGTTGCCGGGCACCAGGGCCACCTTGCGGGCCAGGCAGCGGGCCACGAAATCCTGCATGTCCACGCCGGCGGGCAAAGCGCCCCAGATAAACATGCCGCCCTGGGGCCGCACGTAATCCATTTGGGGGCAGTCGGCATCCAGCCGGGCCATCATGTGGCGGGCCTTGCGGCCATAGATGTCCCGCAGCCGGGCGAGGTGGGCGTCCATGTCCACGGTGCGCAGCATTTCGCCGCACACGCGCTGGCTCCACACGGCGGTGTGCACGTCCGCCGACTGCTTGGCCACCACCATATGACGCATCAGGCGGGCGTCGCAGATACAGTAGGCCAGGCGCATGCCGGGGCTGAGGATCTTGGAAAAGCTGCCCGCGTAGATGATGTTGTCCGCGTCGCCCAGGGATTTGATGGGCGGCAGCTCCTGGCCGGCAAAGCGCAGCTCGCCGTAGGGGTCATCCTCCAGCACCACCACGCCGTATTGCTGGGACAGCGCGTAGACGGCGCGGCGCTTGGCAAGGCTCATGGTGCGGCCGGTGGGGTTTTGGAAGTTGGGGATGCAATAGAAGAACTTGGGCCGGGGCGACGCGGCGAACACCGCCTCCAGGGCGTCCAGGTCCACGCCGTCCTCCTGCATGGGCACGCCCACCAGGCGGGCGCCGTAGCTGCGGAAGGAGAGATAGGCGCTGAGGAAGGCAGGGTCCTCCACGGCCACCACGTCGCCCTCGTTGCACAGCACCTTGGCCGCCATGTCCAGCACCTGCTGGCTGCCCGAGGTGAGGATGAGCTCGTCCTGGGCACGGGCCAGCGCGTACTTGCGGCAGGCAAAGCCGCGCACCGCCTCGCGCACGGCCGGGACGCCCTCGCTGACCGAATACTGCAGCATGCCCACCGGGTCCCCGCGCAGCAGCCGGTCGGAAATTTCGGCCATCTGCGCCGCCGGGAAGGAATCCGGGGCCGGGTTGCCGCCGGCAAAGCTGATAAGGCCCGGGTCCCCGGTCTGTTTCAGCAGTTCGCGGATGATGGACGGCTTCAAGCGCGCCATCCGGTTCGAGATCGCAAAATCCATATCCATTCCCCCTTGCTGATGCCGCGCTCAGCGTCCGGCGTCCGCCGGGCAGCCGTCCGCGTGGTAAGGCGCGTAACTGTGGTCCACGGTGATCACCGTGTAATACTTCGTGTCCCTGTGGGCCTCGTCCGCGTCCAGGGCCTGCTGAATGGCGGCGCGCAGGGCGGCGTCCGTCATGGAGAAATCCGCCGGAACCACCACGTCGAAGATGAGGTTGGTGTGGGAGGGGCCCGTCACCATGCGGAAATCGTGCATGGAGAGCTGGGGCGAGATGCGCGCCACCTGTTCGCGCACCCACTCCCGCGCGGTGCCCAGCGCCGCGTCCCCGGTGACGATGGGGTCGTAATGGACCACCAGGTGGATGTTGTCCTGGTCGTGAAAATCGCGCTCGATGTTGTCGATGACGTCATGGCTTTTCAGCGTGTCCTCCTCGGCGGCCATCTCCACGTGCACGCTGGCAAAACGCCGGCCGGGGCCGTAATCGTGCACCATCAGGTCGTGGGTGCCCAGCACGCCGGGGTAGCTGAGCACTTTGCGGGCGATGTACTGGGTCAGCTCCTCGCTGGGCGCCTCGCCCAGCAGGGGGTTCACCGTGTCGCGCACCAGGCCGATGCCGCTGACGAAGATGAACACGGCCACCGCCAGGCCCATCCAGCCGTCCAGCGGCAGGCCCGTGGCCAGGGACAGCACGGCCGCCGCCAGCACCGCCGCGGTGCTGATGACGTCGTTGCGGCTGTCGGCCGCGGTGGCGATCAGCGTCTCTGAGCCGATCCGCCTGCCCACGCTGCGGTTGAAAGCGGCCATCCACAGTTTCACCAGGATGGACGCCGCCAGCACCGCGCCCGTGACAAGATTGAAGGCCACATCCGCCGGGTGCAAAATCTTATCGATGCTGGAACGGCCCAGTTCCAGGCCGATGACCAGGATCATCACCGACACCGTGAGCCCCGCCAGGTACTCGAACCGGGCATGGCCGTAGGGGTGGTGTTCATCCGCCGGGCGCCCGGCCAGCTTGAAGCCCACCAGGGTGACGATGCTGGAGGAGGCGTCCGACAGGTTGTTCACCGCGTCCGCCATGATGGAGATGGACCGGGCCAGCGTGCCCACCAGCAGCTTTGCGGCGCACAGCAGCACGTTGCACACGATGCCCACCACGCCCGCCATGTTGCCGTAGGCGGCGCGCACAGCAGGGTCCTGGGGATGGTCCGGGTCTTTGATAAAATGGCGTATCAAAAAATCAGTCACGTTTCTCTCCGCTCTCTCCGTTTAAAATACCACTTTATTATAAGCGCCCGCGGCAAATTCCGCAAGGGTCAGGCCGCGGCAGTGGCCAGGTAATGCTGTAAAAAGGCGTCCAGGCGGGCGCGGCAGTTTTCGCCCGTGAGGAAGATATCCGGCTCCAGGCCGCGCTGTTCGGCGAAATAGGCTTCGTCAAAACAGTTGCCGGACACGCCGAACCGCACGTGCAGGCCCGTGTAGGGCAGCCGCCACTCGTTCAGGCCCTGGGTCAGGCAGCCGTTCGTCCAGGTGCCGATCACCAGCGTGTCCCGGACGCAGCGGGCGGCGTCGGCAAATTGTTTGGCACAGGAGGCGGTGAACCGGCTGGTGAGCACCACCAGCGGCGGCGCGCCCGTATCCAGCAGCGGGCCGTCCGGAGGCCGCCGCAGCCGGTAATCACCCGCCACGGTCTCGTCCCAGCCCAGGTCGTCCGTGTAGTCCAGCGCCCCTCCCTCCGGGACGGGCGCCACGCTGAGGGCATGGCCGCCCATGGGCCGGCCGGTGTAATTTAAGAACCAAGCGGCGAGGGCAAAGCCGCTGCCGCCGCTGTTGGCCGTCAGGTCGCACAGCAGGAAGGGCGCGTCCGCCCGCGCCGCCAGGGACGCGGCGTCCTGCGCGCCCGTGGGCGCGGCGCACCCGGCCAGCAGCAGGGTCCAGGCCAGCAGCAGGCAAAGCAGTTTTTTTATGCCGGACACCTCGCTTTTATTCTTACTATTATAGGGACGGCGGCAAAAAAGCACAAGGCCGCGCTGTACTTTCCCCGGCAAAACAGGTATAATAAAAACAAAACCGGCGCGCCGACGCGCCGCGAAAGGAACCACCCATGGAAACCACTGCCAGCGGCAAGGTCATCGCACTGCTGATCGACGCCGAAAACGTATCCCCCAAATATATCAAGACCATCATCGACGAGGTGAGCATGTATGGCACGCCCGCCTACAAGCGCATTTACGGCGACTGGACCAGCGTGGAGATGAGCAGCTGGAAAAAGGTGCTGCTGGAGCACAACCTCACCCCCATCCAGCAGTTCAGCTACACCCAGGGCAAGAACGCGTCCGATTCGGCCATGATCATCGACGCCATGGATATTTTGTACGCCCACAACGTGGACGGCTTCTGCCTGGTGAGCTCCGACTCGGATTTCACCCGCCTGGCCGCCCGTTTGCGCGAGAGCCGCATGTTCGTCATCGGCATGGGCGAGAGCAAGACGCCCACGGCCTTCAAATCGGCCTGCGACACCTTCAAATACCTGGACGTGCTGATGGGCCTGCGGGACGGCCCTGCCGCCGGAAAAAAGGAAAAGGCCAAGCCCCAGCCCAAAAAACAGCCCGCCAAGGCGGCCCCGAAAAAGGAAAAGGCCAAACCCCAGGCCAAAAAGCCGGCCGACACCCCCTCGGAGCCCCACTACGACCTGGAGCTGGCCGCTTTGGCCGACGGCCATTTGGAGGAGGACGAGGAGGGCGGCATCGTGCCGCTGGACGTGATCGTGGACAAGATCCAGGAGATCATCGACTACGACTCGGACGAGGACGGCTATCTGTCCCTGTCCCAGATCGCGCTGATGCTCAGCCGCATCTACGCGGATTTTGACGCCCGCAACTACGGCTATTCCCGCTTCCACAAGCTGATCGAGGCCACGGGCCTGTTCGAGACGAAATACCTCACCCTGCCCAACGGCAGCAAAGAGATGGTGGTGCGCAACAAGGTGTGAGCGCGCCCGAAGGAGGCTTATATGGAGACGAGCCGTTTGCTTCTGCGCCCGCCGCTGGCCGGCGATGCGGACGCCGTCGCGGCCATCTGCAACAGCGAATACGTCCTGCGCTGCAACGCCGCGCCCGTGCTGATGCGCGAGCAGGTGGCGGCCGACCTGGAAAAAGGGGCGGCGGAGCAGTCCACCCTTCTCCTGGTGGAAAAAGAGAGCGGGCAGGTGATCGGCGCGGTTTTCATCGGGCCGGACACCCTGCGCTATCAGGTGGATTCGCTGTGCCTGTCATATTACCTGGCACAGGCCCACGCAGGCAAAGGCTATATGACCGAGGCCCTGGAAGCAGTGCTGGCATATCTGTTCCGCGAGCGCAAGCCCGACGTGATCTCGGCCCGGGCTTTTTCGGTGAACGCGGCCTCCATCGGCCTGTTGGAAAAGCTGGGCTTTGTGCGCGAGGGATGCCTGCGCCGCGGTGTGCGCGGCTATGGGGATGTTCTTCATGATGATGTGCTTTTTTCCATTTTGAAAGAAGATTTTTTTGCCGCCCATCCGGCCTAGCCGGCCCTGCATACAGCCAAAGGCGCCGTCGCTGCTGCGACGGCGCCTTTTTATGCTTTTTCTTCCGGACTGCCCGCCGGAGGTTTTCCCCTGTCGGCCACCCGCCAAGCACTGGCGGCACCCAAAATGCCGGCCGCGCCGCAGAACAGCGCCATGCCAAGGCTGCCCGGGCCTTCGCGGCCCACGGCCACCTGCCAGATGCCCTGGGGCAGCGCCAGGCATGTGCCGAACACAAAGGCCAGCAAGCCCATGCGCACCAGGCCCTTGGCCGCGCCCGGCGAATCGGGCAAAAACAGGGCCCGCAGCAGCGCCGCCGTCAGCAGCAGCGCGCTCAAAACGCCCAGCACATCCACGGCGGCCAGCAGGCGGTGCCAGCTGGCCGGCCGCGTCACAAAGCGCAGGATGGTGTACACGTACAGCGCCGCAGACCCCGCCACGCCCGCCAGCAGCAGGCCGCCGCCCAATGCCTGCCGCCCGCGCAGGCGCAGTGCCAGCAGCGCGCAGAATACCGCCCACACCAAAAACAGATTGCCGCACAAAAGTCCCGCCGCTTGGGTGAGGATACTGCGCAGCGGCGTCGTGTGGGCCGCGTCGGGCAGATCGGCGCCGGCGACGGCGCGGGCCATCATCCACAGCCCCTGCCAAAGGCCGGCAACGCCCAAAGCCCACCACAGGGGCGCGGTTTTGGCGGTGGCGGCACGGGGGCTGGCCGCCGCGGGCACGGCCGCGCCGGCGGCCAAAGCCAGCACCGCGGCCAGGACAAAGGCGATGTAGCGCATCAGTGGGCCCCCCACCGTCACGAAGCCCGTCTCTGCGCTGGTGAAGAAAATCAGGTCCGCCAGCCGGGCCGCGCCCAGCAGGACACCGGCGGCCAGTGTCAGTTTGCATAAGTTTTTCATTTGCGCGCCTCAAGCGGAAGATATTTTTGTTCATGCCCCAGATATTTATAGGCCGGGCGCATGATGCGGTTGGCAAACACCACTTCCTCCACGCGGTGGGCGCACCAGCCGGGGATGCGGCTGATGGCGAACAGCGGGGTGTACAAATCGTCGGCGATGCCCAGCATCTTGTAGATGATGCCGCTGAACAGGTCCACGTTGGCGCACACGTCCTTTGTGCCTTTCACCTCGCGGAACACCCCCGGGCCCAGCCGCTCCACGGCGCACAGCAGGTGGAAGTCGTCCTCGAAGCCCTTCACCTGGGCCAAATGGGCGGCGCGGCTGCGCAGGATGACGGCCCGCGGGTCGCTTTTGGTGTACACCGCGTGGCCCATGCCGTAGATGAGGCCTGATCCGTCGCCCGCCTCCTTGCGCAGGATCCTGCGCAGGAACCCGGCCACTTCCTCGTCGTCGTAATAATCGCGGATGCCCTCTTTCATATACCCCAGCATCTGCATCACCCGGTGGTTGGCGCCGCCGTGCTTGGGGCCCTTCAGGCTGCCGATGGCCGCCGAGATGGCGGAATATGTATCCGTGCCCGTGCTGGACAGCACCCGGCAGGCAAAGGTGGAGTTGTTGCCGCCGCCATGGTCCGCGTGCAGCACCAGGCACAAGTCCAACAGCTTTGCCTCCTCGGGGGTGAACTGCTGGTCGGCCCGATAGGTGGACAAAATATGCTCGGCCGTGCTCTGCCCGGCCACCGGCAGGTGGAAGTACATGCTCTGGCGGTCATACACGCGCTTTTTGATCTGATAGGCGTTCACCGTGATGGTGGGCAGGCCGGCGATCAGCGTGATGGACTGGGCCAGGATATTCTCCAGCGAAAGATCGTCCGGGCGGGCGTCGTAAGAATACAGGGCCAGCACGCTGCGGGCCATCTTGTTCATGATATTGGGCGACGGCGCCTTGATGATCATGTCCTCCACAAAGTTGGCCGGCAGGGCCCGCAACTGCTCGATGATGGCCCGGAACGAGGCAAGCTGGCTTTTCGTGGGTAAGCTGCCGAACAGCAGCAGCCAGATGACCTCCTCGAACATGAACCGGTCCTCCCGGTAGGCGGCCTCCACGATATCGGCCACATCCATGCCGCGGTAGATCAGCCTGCCGTCGGCCGGCACGCGCTTGCCCTCCACCATCTCGTAGCCCACCACATCGCACACATTGGTCAGCCCGGCCAGCACGCCGGTGCCGTCCGCGTTGCGCAGGCCCCGCTTCACACCCAGGCGTTCGCACTCCTCGGGATCAATGAAGTTATTT
>CAJMEU010000090.1 GCA_905212515.1 uncultured Oscillospiraceae bacterium
CGCAGGTGATGCCATATTTTTCAATATGGCGGCACAGGTTCTGATCGGCTGCGCACCAGTCACATTGGCCGCAGTATTTGGAACAGTCGCCGGTGACCTTATCGCCTGGGGCCAGGTCGGTAACGCCGCGTCCAACAGCCTCTACGATTCCGGACCATTCGTGGCCGAACAGCATGGGGTAGTTGTGGGGGCCGTTGTAAGTGCCGGCATATAAGTGCAGGGCAGAGCCGCACAGGCCGACACGGCGCACGCGCACCAACACGTCGTTTGGGCCGCAGGCGGGCAGGGGCCGCGCTGCGGCGCGTATCTCGCGCGGCCCGTGCAACAAATAAGCCTTCATGGAGAAACCATCCTTTCTAAAACGCGCCCGGCAGCAGTACCGGGCGCGCGTTTATTATTCTCCGCAATAAAAAACGGATCTCTAGGGCTGTGGGCCAAAGGCGGCCCACATGGCCGAAAAATAGCCCCGCGGCTATTTTATATAAATTTAGTACGCGGCGATGGTGTAGATGTGCTTGCCGCCCTTCAGCGGGCCTTTAATAAGGTCTTGGATGGTCTGCTCGTCAAAGCGCTGGGTGACTTTGTCCACGCTGGGCAGCTTGCCGGCGGGCCAGGTGACCAGAATGTCGTTCACCAGCTTTTCCAGATAGTCCAGCAAAGCTTCGGTAGCAGGCATAGCCTTTTCGGCCGAAGCCAGCTTGGCCTTGCCTACTACGCCCTCGGGATTGCCGATCACTTCAATGGTGCCGGCACCCGCGTGGGCATACCACTTCACCGCGCGGCCATAGATATTGCCGGCATTGTCGATGTGGCCCGGGGGAAGGAAGGTGTGCAGCTCTGTGTTGGGCGCATCCTCCATGCGGATCATCTCCGGGAACAGGGCCAGAGAGAAGCTGGTCTCCTGTTCATCAGCGTGATTGAAGGGCGTTTCAAAACGGCATTTGGGATCGCCCACTTTCAGGTATTCCGGAATGGCATAATACCAGTTGACGTTCAAGAAAACGCCCGGCACCTGGTATTTGCGCTCGAATTGATGGATAGCTGTGGGAATGACATATTCCTGTCCGTGGCCGTTCAGCAAAATCTGCTTGCGGTAGCCCGCGTTCCAAAAGCCGGCCATGATCTGAGCCAGATAATCGCAGAAGGTGTTCTCATTGATGGGTACGGTGCCGGGCATGCCCATGTGGTGATAAGGGTGAGAACCAAACCATACGGGCTGGGACACGGTGCAGCCTGTGGCCTTGGCGATCTGTTCGGCCATGCGGGTAACCAGGAACGTGTCCTCGCCATAGCAGGCGTGGGCGCCGTGGCACTCGGTGGAACCGATGGGAATAATGATGACATCGTTGTTTTTCAGGCGATCTTCGCTCTGTTTCATGGTCATGTTCTGGAAGTAGATGGGCTCCTGGGAGTCCATATAACCGGAAACTTTTACTTCCTGCGGATAGGGAATCTGCCATTTTGACATGATGGGATGCCTCCTTGAAATTGATAGGGAAAACAGGACAGTCAGGAACGGACAGCGTGGGCCAAAGCAGCGGCCTCCCGGGTGAGGGCGGCGAAGTCCCCGACCGCGATGGCCGGTAAACTGACCAGGCTGCCCCCCACGCCCAGACAACAAGCCCCGGCTTGCAGGAACTGGGCGGCGTTGCCGCTGTCAACACCGCCCACCGCAGCTAAGCGGATGTGGGCCAGAGGCCCGCGCAGCGCCTTGAAGTAGGCGGGGCCCAGCAGGGCGGCGGGGAACATCTTTACGATGTCCGCACCAGCAGCATGGGCGGTGACAGCCTCGGTGGGGGTAAAGGCTCCGGGGATGGATACCAATCCCCGTTCTTTGGTGCGCCGGATGACGGCGGGGTTTGTGTCCGGCGAAATGATGTACTGGGCCCCGGCCTCGGCGGCCAGATCCACTTCCTCGCAGGTCAGTACTGTACCCGCACCCAGCAGCGCACGACCGGCCGAAACAGCGCGGACGGCGTCCAAGGCGTCCAAGGTTTGCTGGATGCCGCCCGGGCGAGCGTGGTCAAAGGTGATCTCCAGCGCGGTGACGCCGCCCTCAGCCAAGGCCGCGGCGGCCCGGGGCGTATCGGCCGGGGAAACATCGCGCATGATGGCGATGAGCCGGCGCGCCAGCAGCGCGCCCAGCACCTGTGTCTGTTCCATGAAAACCTCCTTGGGAATAAACAGAAAAGGGATGAGGCTCAACGCCCCAGATAACCGCCGTCTATGGGGAGGACGGCGCCGCTGATATAGTCGGACGCAGCGCTGGCCAAAAAAACGACAGCGCCTTTCAAATCGTCCGGCGTGCCCCAGCGATGGGCGGGGATGCGCAGGGTGATCTCATGGTTGCGGGCCGGGTCGGCGATGAGCTTTGTGTTCAGGGCCGTGTCCATGTATCCGGGGGCGATGGCGTTTACCGTGACGCCGCGACCCGCCCACTCGTTGGAAAGTGCTTTGGTAAGCTGCGCCACCGCACCTTTGGAAGCAGTGTAGGGGCAGCAGTTCAGGCCGCCGAAAAAACTGAGCATAGATGCCACGTTGATGATCTTGCCGTAGCCCTGTTCCAGCATGCGGCCAGCTGCCAACTGACTCATTTGAAACAGGGCGGTCACGTTCAGTTCCATCAGCCGGTCCCAATCCCCCAACGGGATCTCCTCGGCTTTGCCGCGCACTTGCATACCGGCGTTGTTCACCAGGATGTCCACGCCGCCGCCCAGTGCCTCGCAGGCCGCATTAAAGGCGGCGGGCAGGCTGGTGCGGTCAGTTAGATCAGCTTGGATGCCCACGAACTGGCGGCCCTGAGTGCACAGCGCCTGAGCGAGCTCGACGGTATTGGGCAGGCGGTCCATCAGGACAACCTGGGCGCCGGCCTCAGCCAAGGCCTCAGCCATACTTTTGCCCAGCCCGGCACAACCGCCCGTGACGATGGCGCGCCGGCCGTCTAAGCGGAATAGATCCATAGCTTGCCTCCATTTCTCAAAAGAGGAACTGCCCTGTTTCTCTTTGATGTTCCATTGGTATGCCATGCGTATATATTAACATGTGCAGACAAAAACCGCAAGCTTTTTTATTGAAAAATATGCGTTATGGACAAAATTGGTGCTTTTGAATAAAGTTCATTCAGCTTTTTTGAGCACAATGGCTTTTTCTGCGCAAAGGAAGAGCAAGAGAGAAAAAATTTGATGAATATCATTGACATACCAAAGATATATCTATATAATGAGGGCGGAAAACCAAGCGGCGAAACAGAAAAAGGGAACAGAACAAAATGGACCAAAGCAGCGGAAAAGTCCGCGGCTTGGGCGGTGATGCCAGGGGAGGGCAGGCCGCCGGCCGTAGGATCGCCCGCCATGTGCCTTTGCAGGCAATTGCCTGCAAAGGCGCAGATCAAGAAAGGACAATTTGTTATGAGACCTTATATCATGACGCTGGACACCGGTACCACCAACACCCGCGCCATTTTGTGGGACGGGCAGCGGCGGGCGGTAGCCCAGCAAAAACAAGCCGTAGGCGTGCGTGATACGGCCATCGACGGCAACAATGGCCGCCTGAAAAACGCAGTGAAGGACTGCCTGGAGGCGTTGCTGCGCGAGGCGTACCTCACTTGGGAGGATGTGCACTGCGTTATCGCCAGCGGAATGATTACCTCCAACGTGGGATTGGTAGAAGTGCCCCATCTGGTAGCGCCGGTGGGCATCGACGACCTGGCACGAGGCATTGTGCGCGTGGCTTTGCCCGATGTGTGCCCTTTGCCCATCTGGTTCATCCCGGGGGTAAAAAACTCCGGCGGAGAAATCACCATGGAAAATCTGGAGACCATGGATATCATGCGCGGCGAAGAGGTGGAGAGCGCGGCCATTATCGAGCAATACGAACCGGGGACGCCACTGCTGCTGGTGCTGCCAGGAAGCCACACTAAATTTGTCAGTGTGGACGCATCCGGGCGCATAACCGGCTGCCTGACCTCCATCGCAGGGGAACTGCTGGCATCTATCACCAATGACACCATTTTGGCCGATGCGGTAGGGCGCCGATTTGTAGAGGCTGACACCTACGACAGGGAAGCCCTGCTGGCTGGCTGCCGCAGCGCGGCCCGGGTGGGCCTGGGTCGCACTTGCTTTTCCGGACGCATCATGAACCAGTTCATCACCAAGGATACGGCCAAAGTGGCCAATTTTGTTCTGGGCGCTGTGCTGCAAAGCGACATGATGGCCATCCGGCATTCAACCGCATTGGTCGTCAGTTCGGAAACCACAGTGGTGGTGGCGGGCAAGGCACCGCTGCAGCAGGCCATTGTAGACATTTTGCAGGCCGACGGCACCTTTGCCGATGTGCGCGCCTACCAGCCGGAAGGAGACATGCCATTGTCGGCCCTGGGAGCCTACGCCATTGCCAGGCGCGGCAATATTTTGTGAACAGGCAAAACGCCGGGAGGAACAAACTATGAACGTTGTGATCACAGATTATGAATATGACAATATCGAACGGGAAAAAGAGATCTTCGCCCAGGCCGGCTTGGAACTGTCCGAATACCAAGTGAAAAGCGGCCAGGCCCTGGCTGACGCCGTGCGGGATGCGGATGCAGTGGTGGTGCAGTATGCTGAGATGACGAGTGACATCATCCGACAGATGGTACACTGCAAAATGATCATTAAATACGGCATCGGGGTAAACAACATTGATACTGCGGCGGCCACGGAACAAGGGATTTATGTATGCAACGTGCCCGATTATGGCGTAGATGAGGTATCGAACCACGCGGTGGCCCTGCTACTGAGTTTGGCGCGCAAACTTCCAGTATTGCAGCAGACACTGCGTGACGGCGGCTGGGGCTATGGCCGGGCGGTGCCTGCTTACCGGGTGGCTGGGAGCACCTTGGGCTTAGTCAGCCTGGGGCGCATCCCCTCGCTGGTGGCGCGGAAAATGCGAGGCTTTGGCGTGCGTCTGCTGGCATACGATCCTTTTGTAACGCCTCAATATGCGGCAGAACTGGGCGTGGAACTGGTGGATTTCGACACCTTGTGCCGAGAGAGCGATTATATCTCCATCCATTGTCCGCTGACGCCACAGACCCGGCATCTGTTCAACAAAGAATCCTTCCGCAGAATGAAGAATACGGCCATTTTGGTCAACACGGCCCGAGGGTCGGTGGTATGTGAAAAGGATTTGATCTGGGCGCTGGAGCAAGGCGAGATTGCCGGCGCGGGCTTGGATGTATATGAACAAGAGCCGCTTGCACTCGACAGTCCTCTGCTGGGCATGGAACAGGTGATCTGTACCGGCCATTGCGCCTGGTACACCGAAGATGCGATTGCCACCCTGCAGCAGAAAGCGGCGGAGGAAGTGGTACGTGTGCTGGCTGGCAATGACCCGCTTAATTGTACCAACCGCCGGGAACTGGCAATGCGAACCCATTGAGCGAAAAGCCCGGTCGGACAAAATAAGAGGGAGCGGGATGCACCTTCCTACCCCACCCGTGTTTCGATGGTTTTTATTGCCCACCATTATGGAGAGGATTTCCAGGTAGGGGGGGGAAATGCCCTCCCGGCCCATGCGGCCAACGTTGCGAATGGTCTGTTCCACATCGCCGTTGTCGGCCACCAAGCCCTCGCCGCCACCGAAACGGCGGCCTCGGCGGGCGAGCTCCCAGCCCATGAGACCGGCGTCCACCGCGGCCGCGATCTTGGCCGCGCAGGAGGCTTTGGCGCCGTCGCACACCATGCCGCCGATGTCGCACAAGGTATTGGTGATGGTGGCGCACAGTTCCTCGTAGCCGGCGCCGTGTAGATAGGCGATGCCGCAGGCTGCGGCACACCCCGCACTGGCGGCGCCACAGTAGGCCGAAAGGCTACCGATGTACTTTTTTTGGTGAATGCTCAGCAGGTTGGCCAGGGCCAAGGCGCGATATAGGCGATCCCGGCCGCAGCCCAGGGCACGGGCGTACTCCACCACGGGCAAGCTGACTGTTATACCTTGGTTACCGGAGCCGGAATTGATGATCACCGGGAGGGTGCAGCCGCCCATGCGCGCGTCGCTGCCGGCGGCCGCGGCGGCTCGGGCGCGGTTCTTAATATCCGTGCCAAAGGCCTCCAGCAACATCTGTCCTACGCCCACACCCCAGGGATGGGCCAGGCCTTCGGCCGAGATGGCGCTGTTTAGCCGCACTTGGCGTTCCAGCACTTCCTCCACATCGTCGATTTCCAGAATATCGGCAAATTCCAGGATGAGGCGTACGGATAGGTCCATAGGGTCGGGCGCGGGGACATCCCCCGACGCCGGAGCCGCGGCGCGAAAATGATCTTGCCCATTGACGGTGACACGCGTGACATTGGTATGGTGGTCGCGGATCTCCGCCTCGGCCCAAACACCGTCGGCTTCGGCCCGGACCACGATGTGCAGCAGCGGAGGGCTGGGCAGCAGATGGCAGGTGCAGCGCCCCTGTGCCAAAAAGGCCTTGGCCTGAGTAATGTGTGCCGGCCCCACTGCGGCCAGCACTTCCAGTTTACGTTCGGCATCACCGTGTACCGCACCCAGCGCGGCGGCAGCCTCCACACCTTTCATGCCGCCGGAGTTGGGTACACACACGCCTTTTACATTTTTAAGGATATTGCCCGAGCATCCCACGGAAAGGTGCTGCACTTGCCTGCCCAAGGCATCTCGCGCCAGCGCCGCGGCATAGGCCACGGCGCTGGGCTCGGTACAGCCCAACGCGGGCACCAACTCCTGCTCCAGCAGGCGGATACAGTTTTTATATTCCTGACGTTCCATAACTGCCTCCGCTCAAACTTCGGCATTCAGTTCCGCCAAGGCATCCAGGGCAAACTGTACGTACATGGCCGTGCCCCAGGGCATGGCCTCGTCCTCCACAGTAAAGTCGGGCTGATGGCCCATTTTGTCACCGCCACCGCCCAGGTATACCTGGGCCCCGGGGCCGAAGGCCTGGAAGGCGGTAAAGTCCTCGCCGCCCATCACGCCAGGCATGTGTAGGCACCATTCCTGGCCGTCGTGCAGTTTTTCAGCCGCGCCGGCCACCAAGCGTTTGATGTCCGGGTGATTGATGAGGGGCGGCACCAGTTCTTCATAGGTAAACTGGGCCCTCCCACGGTTGTCCTGGGCCACACCCTCACACAGCTCCCTGGCCAAGGCGGGCAGTTTTTCCCGCAGCTCCATGCTGTGGTAGCGGATGGTGCCCTCAAAGGTAGTCTCACCGGCCACAATGTTGGGCGCTGTGCCGGCGTTGATTTTGCCGATGGAGATAACGGCCTTGTCAAAGGGAGAAATGCGGCGGCTGATGACTGTTTGCAGAGCCAAGATGATCTGGCAGGCGATGCCGATGGAGTCGATACCCTGCTGAGGAAACTGCCCATGGCAAGGTAGGCCCTGGACCGTCACTTTGAAATTGGACACGCCGGCGCCATCTTTCATATCAAAACCGCCCACCCAGCCGCTGCCGTTGAAGTTGGGCCAGATGTGGACTTCTAAAAATTTTTCTACGCCGTCGGCTGCGCCTTGGGCGATGATGGCCTTGGCGCCTTGGCAGTTTTCCTCTGAGGGTTGGAAGATGCAGCGTACCGTGCCGCCGAACTGGCTGCGGATGTCCCGTAAAATGCGGGCCGCGCCCAGCAGCATGGCCGCATGGGTATCGTGGCCGCAGGCATGCATCACACCGGGGATCTGGCTGGCCCAGGCAAGGCCCGTGGTTTCGGTGATGGGCAACGCATCGATGTCGGCCCGTAGGCCTACCGTGTGGGTACCGGGCAATTCGCGCATGATGTCACAGATAAGGCCCCTGGGCTCGAATCGGGTATAAGTAAGGCCTAGTTTATCCAGCTCTTCACAGATACGGTCTGTGGTGCGGAATTCTCTCAGGCCCAGTTCCGGGTGTTGGTGCAGATCGTGGCGAAAGACGGTGACATAATCCAACAGCTCGTCCGCACGTTGTTTAATATCCATGGCGGTTATTCCTTTCCAGTGTAAAGTTGCGCGCTCCGCGCGCTGAAGAATCAGGGTTTTTCGCTGACGATGGGCTGTTTTTTGGTAAATCGGGCGCGGAGGTTCTTCCACAACTTCTTATAGTCCAGACCTAAAAAGCCCTGGGGGAAAAACATGACCACGATGATGAAAAAGGCGCCCAGCACCATGTTGTAACGGTTGGTGACCGAACTGATAAAATCTTGAAGGAACACGTAGATCAGCGAACCGATGAATGCACCTTCCAACTTTTTGGTGCAGCCGATTAGTGAAATGAACACGATGATGATGGCAGAGACGCTGCCCACGTTCTCAGGCGCCACCACGCGGTAGAACACCATGCCGGCCACGCCGGCCAGCGCTGCGAAAGCACAGGCCACCACGATGGCCACAAACCGCTGCAGTCCCACATTGAAGCCCATGGAGGCCAGTTTGGCAAGGTTGTCGCGGCTGCCTTTCAGCGCGAAGCCGAAAGGCGAGATCGTGATACGCCGGAAAGCCAGATAGCACAGCACAGCCAGCACCAACATAAAGTAGAATACTGTGGTGCGCCCCTGCAGCTTCAGGCCAAATATCTCAGGGATGGGAATGCCGGACACGCCTTTGGTGCCGCGGGTCAAATCCGCCCACTGGATGGCTGTGAGATAGATCAGCTGTACAAAGGCGATGGAGATCTGGAAAAAATAGCGGCCTGTGGCGCGGATGGATACAAAGGCATAGATGAGAGATACGCCCACGCTGAGCAAGATACCAAGTGCGGCCATTTGCCAGTAACCCTGGCGCATCACCACCGTACCGATAGCCAACGTATAGGCGGACAGGCCGTAAAAACTGATGTGAGCAAAGGACACCATGCCGCCGTAGCCGGCCAGCAGGATGTAAGCCATGGAACTGATCGCTAAAAGCAGCACCTTGGTGAGCAAGAACACCGTGTAGCTGCCTGAGATATGGGGCAGAATCAGCGCCAGCGCGAATACCACCAGCATCACGTTGCGGGGACGGTTTTCCAGCCGATCCAGGCGCTTTGCGGGGGAGAGTGCAGTCGTTTTTTCTTTCATCTCATCACGCCTTCTTTCCAAACAGTCCGGACGGCTTGAAGGCCAGTACCAGGATCACGGTGCCGAATACGATGGTGGGGGTGAAATTGGGCACCAAAGCCTTGCTGAAACTGTCCACCAAACCCACGATCAGCGCGCCGACGGCTGCGCCTTTAATACTGCCCATACCGCCCAACACGATGATGACCAGCGAGTAGGACAGGATGTACGAGTCGGTAGTGCCGGCGGTGAATGTGGCGTAGAAGCCGCCCAGCACACCGGACAAGCCTACCAAAAAGCCGCTGAGCATAAAAATAAAGGTAAATACGCGGTTGATGTTGATACCAAGGGCCGTGGCCATCTCGCGGTTATCCACACCTGCACGGATGTACTGGCCCATGCGGGTTTTATACATGAGAACATACATGAACACACCCAGCAGTGCTGCCACCACCAAAATAAAAATACGCGTGCCCGGGTAGGAAACGATACCCAGATTATACGAGCGGCCGATGAAATCGGGCAC
The DNA here is from genome assembly GCA_905212515.1 of uncultured Oscillospiraceae bacterium. Lineage (GTDB taxonomy): Bacteria > Bacillota > Clostridia > Oscillospirales > Ruminococcaceae > Ruthenibacterium. The sequence goes on from CAJMEU010000090.1 coordinate 9,535, forward strand.
GGTGATCAGGCCGGAAGTGCCGCCAGTGAGCCAGAGCACCAAGTCGGTGACGATCATCTGTACACCGATGGTAAGTATGGTGACGCTCATGCCCATGCCAATGACACGCTGGAACAGGAATTTGCGTACCAGGAAGGACAGCAACGCCACCACTACACCGGCCGCCAGCATAGCCAGCGACCAGCTGCCCACGGTGGTGACCACATAATAGCCGATCAGCGCGCCCAGCAGATAGTAGGCGCCGTGGGCCATGTTCACCACGCCCATCAGGCCCAGCAGAAGGGTCAAGCCGCTGGCACCCATAAACAGCAGCCCGCCATAGGTCAGGCCGTTCAAAAGAACAAGAATTGGGTTACTCAAGCAAAACATCCTTTCTTGCTGCGGTGGGCGTCAGCCGCCGGTCACCAGCAGTTTCTGCGTCAGCGCTTTGTCGGCGAACAGCGCGGCAAGCGAACCGGTATACGCGAATTTACCGGTCATCATGACGTTTACGTCATCGGTGATTTTTTTCACGAAGGGGAGGTTCTGCTCCACCAGCAGCAGAGAAACGCCGCTCTGCAAAATTTCGTCGATAAACAGGACCAGGCGCTCCAGAATGACGGGTGCGAGGCCCTCGCTGGGTTCATCCATCAGCAGCAAGCTGGGGTTCGTGGTCAAAGCGCGGCCGATGGCCAGCATCTGTTGCTCGCCGCCGGACAGGGAGGTGCCGCTCTGCCCGGCGCGCTCTTTCAGGCGGGGAAACAGCTCGTACACCTTCTCGGCATTCCACACACCGGAAGTTTTTTTGTCATTGTTGCGGTGAACGAAACGCAGCTGTTCGTCCACGGTAAGGGAGGAGAAAATCATGCGCCCCTGTGGGCAGTAGCCAATGCCCATTTGGGCGATCTCGTTGGGCTTTTTGCCCACCAGCTCCTGCCCCTTGAACTGGATGGAGCCGGCCGTAATGGGCGCCAGCCCCATAAGGGCTTTGATGAAGGTGGTTTTCCCCATGCCGTTGCGGCCGATGACCGTGGCCAGGCCTTTGTCCAATTGGAAGTCGATCTTCTGCAGGATATAACTGGCGTCGTAGTGCACGTCCAGGCCAGTGACGGTGAGAATGGGTTCACTCATTGTTCGTCGGCACCTCCCAAATAGATCTTGCGCACCACCGGGTCATTTTGGATGGTCTCGGGATCGCCCTCGGTGACGATCTCGCCATCGCACATCACGGTGATATAATCAGCCACGGCAAAAGCCAGTTCCATATCGTGCTCGATCATCACAATGGTGATATCGCGGCTGAGCTTTTGGATATAAGAGACGATCATCTTGCGCTCATTGGCGGACAGGCCCGCGCCGGGCTCGTCAAACAGCAGGATCTTAGGCTCGGTGATGATGGCTGTGCCCAGCTCCAATTGACGGCGTTCCCCGTGGGACAGATCGGCCGCCAGCACGTTCAGCTTGTCGGCCAGCCCGAAATCCTGGGCTGCACGTTCAATTTTTTCACTGTAAACTTTATTTTTGCGCGCGCGGGTGAACACATTCAGGTGCGCGGCCGTGCTCTCACAGCCCAAAAGGGCCAGATACAGGTTCTCACGCACGGAAATATCGTTGAACAAGGCGCTGGTCTGATAGGTGCGGCGCATGCCCAACTTCACACGTTTATAAGTGGGAAGATTGTTGACCACTTTCCCCAGCACGGTAATGGTACCAGAAGAAAGAGGCAGCTCACCAGTGATCATGTTGAACACGGTGGTCTTACCGGCGCCGTTGGTGCCCAGGATCAGGCGCCGCTCGCCCTGGGCGATGTCCATGTCCACGTTGCTCACGGCGCGCAGGCCGCCGAAATTTTTGCAAACGCCCTTGAGGGAGATGACTGGCGCTTTCACATTCGTGGTTTCCAAATTTGTTTCCTCCATCTTGTAAGGATAAGGCCATAAGGCGCGCTTTCCGCCCCACAGGGGCAGGGCCCGGCGGGGCGGAAAGCGTGGGAAAGCCTCAAAAGCGCACAGGTTATGCGGCGTATTTGGCGCTCTGGATGGCTTCGATGGTGGGGTTGGTGCGGTCCGGCGAAGGCTGGGACTGATACCAGTCGGGATCGAAGGGGCCGAACTGGCCCTGATTCTCGAATACACCCAGCTTTTTGTTATAGAAGCTGCCGTCCTCAGCCTTGGTCACTTGAGTGATGTACACGGTGAACAAGCCCTGGCGGTAGTCGTCAAAATGGAATTTACCCGTAGGAGTGTCCAGGTCAGTCTCGTTCAGTGCAGCGCGCAGGGCTTCGACATCGGCCAGGTCGCCGCC
>CAJMEU010000091.1 GCA_905212515.1 uncultured Oscillospiraceae bacterium
GATTTTTAGCCGAACGGAAGCCTTCGGGGTTCCGGGCCCAGGGCCCCGGCCGCGCACCGCGCGGCTGGGCGGCACGGAATGGCGGCCCCGGTGGGGCCGTCAACCGAACCGACGCGGTTTCGCAATGCGAAATGGCCGGTTTTGCCGGCCAAGCGGCGGGCCAACGCTCTTTGCTACTTTCTCAACGCTGAGAAAGTAGAGACCCCATCGTAAAAATAAACGTAAAACCAGGGCCCGTCTCCGGCCGCCGACACCGTGCCCCTGCAAAACTCCGCCCAAAAGGGCTGGTATCTTTGCCCAAAATATGATTTAATGAACATAGGAATACCGCTGCCGCCTGGCGCGGTGGCAGGAAGAAAAAAGATACTTCTCTGTGAGAGGAAGTTGCGCAAATGGATTTTCAAGTGAATTGGCTGAGCGACCCCACTGTGTTCGCCGTGAACCGTCTGCCCGCCCATGCGGCGCTGACGGTGCTGGACGGCCTGGGGCGCCCCATGGAAACCAGCCTGGACGGCCGCTGGAAATTTGCCTGGTCCCCCACGGTGGAAGAGGCGCCGGCGGACTTTGCCGCGCGGGAGGCGGACGTGCGCCGCTGGGACGACATCACGGTGCCCGGCGCCATCCAGCTGCAGGGCGGCGGCCGCTGGGGCCTGCCCCAGTACACCAATGTGGCCTGGCCCTGGGACGGCCACGAGGCCCTGGCCCCCGGCGAGGTGCCCCACGCCAACGCCGTGGGCACCTATGTGAAGGATTTCACCCTGCCCGATGGCTGGCAGGGGCCGGTGTATGTGCGCTTCGGCGGTGCCTCGGCGGCCCTGGCGGTGTGGTGCAACGGCGTGTTCGTGGGATACAGCGAAAGCAGCTTCAATCCCGCCGAGTTCGACCTCACCCCCTATCTGGACCGGGGCGGCCCCAACCGGCTGGCGGCCCAGGTGTTCCAGTACTGCTCCGGCAGCTGGCTGGAGGACCAGGATATGTGGCGCCTGTCCGGCTTGTTCCGCAGCGTCACGCTGCACGCGAAGGCCCTGACCCATGTGGCCGACGCAGTGGTGGACACCCAGCTTTCGCCGGATTATTCCCGGGCCACCCTGAAGCTGGACGTGAAGCTGGAGGGCGAGCTGGCCGGCCGCCTGCAGCTGGACACGGGCACCCAGTGTATCGAACAGCCCGTCACCGGGCGGGAGCTGAGCCTTTCGGCCACGTTCGGCCAGCCCCGGCTGTGGAGTGCTGAGACGCCTCATCTGTACCCCGTCACGCTGCGGGTCCTCAGCGCCGGGGGCGCGGTGCTGGAGCAGGTGCGCCTGAACGTGGGCTTCCGCCGCTTTGCCCTCGAGGACGGCGTGCTGAAGCTGAACGGCAAGCGCCTGGTGTTCAAGGGCGTGAACCGGCACGAGTGGAACTGTAACACGGCCCGCACCCTCACGCTGGAGGACATGATGGCGGACGTCAAGGCCCTGAAAAAGGCCAATGTGAACGCCGTGCGCACCAGCCATTATCCCAACGACCCCCGCTGGTACGACCTGTGCGACGAATACGGCTTGTACGTGATGGACGAGGTGAACCTGGAGACCCATGCCACCTGGCAGAAGGCCCGGGGCCGCCGCGCCATGAACGAGGCTTTGCCCGGCGGCAGCATCCGCTGGCGCGACAGCGTGATGAGCCGCGCCGAGGCCCTTCTGCGGCGGGACCGCAACCATCCCTGCGTGCTGATGTGGAGCCTGGGCAACGAATCCGGCGGCGGCAAAACCCTGTTCGAGCTGGGCGAGTATTTCCGCAGCATGGACCCCGGCAGGCCGGTGCATTACGAGGGTACCTTCCAGGACAACACCTACCCGGACACCAGCGACGTGGAGAGCCGCATGTACGCCACCGTGGAGGAATGTGAGCGGTGGCTGAAAGACCATCCCCGGGGCAAGCCCTTTTTGCTGTGCGAGTACAGCCACGCCATGGGCAATTCCTGCGGGCACCTGGCCAAATACACGGCCCTGGCAAACAAATACCCCCATTTCCAGGGCGGCTTTGTGTGGGATATGATCGACCAGGGCCTGCGGGCCCGGGCGCCCACGGGCGAGGAATACTTTGCCTATGGCGGGGACTTTTCCGATTGGCCCAACGACGGCAACTTTTGTGCCGACGGCCTGTGGTTCGCAAACCGCGCCGAAAGCCCCAAAGTGCAGGAGCTGCGCCACTGCTACCGCGATTTTGACGTGGTGCCCTCCCGCTATGATATCCAGATCGCCAACAACAGCCTGTACACCGACCTGTCGGCCTACGTGGTGCGCGTACTGCTGATGCGGGACGGAAAGCTGATGGAGAGCCGCGAGGTGCGCGCCAGCGCCGCCCCCGGCCAGACGGCCCATCTGCCCCTGCCCTTCCGCGTGCCCGACGCGCCCGGGGAGTACACCGTCACCGCCCACGTGCTGCTGGCCCGGGACAAGCCCTGGGCCCAGGCGGGCTGGTGCGTGGCCAAAGGCCAGTGTGTGTTGCGTCTGGCGGCGCCTGCGCCCGTGTGCCTGCTGCCCGTCACCCTGGTGGAGGGCGATTATACCATCGGCGTGGCCGGGGACGGGTTCCACGTGTTGTTCCAGCGGGCCACCGGCCAGCTTTGCAGCTACCGCAAAAACGGCGTGGAGCTGCTGCAGGCGCCCGTGCGCCTGAACTTCTGGCGCGCCCCCACGGACAACGACCGCGGCTGGGGCATGCCCCGGGAAATGGGCGGCTGGCGCTTTGCCGGCGAGTACGCGCCCTGCATCTCCTGCGCCGTCACCGCCGGCGACATGGACGAGCCCCGGGTGGATGTGACGGCCCTGTACCACCTCAACGGAAATAAAGAGTTGCCCGTCACCGTGCAGTACACCGTCACCGGCGACGGCCAGGTCCAGGCCACGCTGGAGTACGGCGGCACCCGCACCGTCGCCGTGCCGGAGTTCGGCCTGCTGTTCACCCTGCCCAAAACTTACAGCCGGGTGGATTACTACGGCCGCGGCCCGGCCGAGAATTATATCGACCGCAAAACCGGCGCCATGCTGGGCCGCTACGAGTACACGGCCCCGGAGAACCTGACCCCCTACAGCCGCCCGCAGGAGTGCGGCAACCGCACGGGCGTGCGCATGGCCGCCGTGACGGGCGCCGACGGCATGGGCTTTGTGTTCCGCGCCGGCGCGCCCGGCGGCATGGATCTAGGCGCCTTGCCCTATACCCCCCAGGAACTGGAGTGCGCCCGCCACGCCTACGCGCTGCCGGCCGTGACCAAAACCGTGGTGCGCTGCACCATGGGCCAGATGGGCGTGGGCGGCGAGGACAGCTGGGGCGCCCGTGTGCACGAGGACGCACTGTGCCGCATCGAACAGGGCACGCGCTTCACCTTCAGCTTCATCGGCATTGCCAAGGCATAAAAAGAAACCGCGCCTTTCGTCCGTTTGGGAAAAGAGGCGCGGTTTTTTGCCTGTGCGTCCGGCCCTGTGGCTGCAGCGAGGCAAATTTTCCGTTGCAACCGCCCGGACGGAGGGCTATAATAGAAGTATTCTGTTTGCAGAAAGGACCTATCTATGAATGTACTCATCGTGGGCAGCCAGCGCGTGGGGCGCAAGCTGGCCGTCCTGCTGGAAAAATTGGGCCACGACGTGAACGTGCTGGACCCGGACCCCAATAACCTCGCCCCCCTCAGCACCATGGACCCGCCCTTCAGCGGCATGCTGGTGCAGGGCGTGCCCATCGATGTGGACGTGTTGCGCAGCGCGGGCGCGGAAAGCTGCGACGCCGTGGCCGCCGTCAGCCGGGACGACAATGTGAACATCATGGTGGCGCAGATCGCCCGCGACATCTTCCACGTGGAAAAAGTCATCGCCCGCATCACCAACCCCGACAGCAAGGACGTATACGCCCAGCGCTTCGGCCTGCGGGCCGTGTGCGGCACCAACCTGACGGCCAACGCCGTGCTGGCCGGCCTGCTTGAGGACGACGCGGGTGAGCAGAGTGTGGTGTTCGGCTCCTCCAGCGTGCTGTTCACCGCCGTGCCCCCGCAGCCCGGAGACGTGGGGATGCTGCTGGCCGAGGTGCAGCTGCCCCGCGCGGATCTGTCCGCCTTCGGCGTGCTGCACAAAAACGGCGTGGTGGAACTGGCCTGCCCGTCCCTGGCGCTGGCCGAGGGCGATAAGATCATCCTGGCCGAATTGGCGGATTGAGGGGTATACTATGAAAGTATGTATCATCGGCGGCGGCAAAGTGGGCTATTATCTGGCCAAGACCCTTTTGGAACACGGCCACACGCCCGTGGTGGTGGAGCAGGACGCCCGCCTGTGCGCCCACATCGCCGACAGTCTGGATCTGCACGTCACCTGCGGCGACGGCACCTTTCTGGATGTGTTGGAAAGTGCCGGCGCCGGCCAGTGCGGCGCGGTGGTGGCCGTCACCGGCCGTGACGAGACGAACCTGGTGTGCTGCCAGCTGGCGCGGGAGGTATTCCACGTCAAGCGAACGGTGGCGCGGGTGAACAACCCCAAAAACGCCGCCATCCTCAAGCGCCTGGGCGTGGATATCGCCGTGTCGGCCACCGACAACCTGTCCCATCTGATCGAGCGGGAGGTCGAGACCGCGGCCATCCACCAGCTGCTCAGCCTGGCCGGCGGCTCGGCCACCATTGCCGAGGTGAACATCCCGGATGATTTCCGCCTGGCAGGCCAGACGCTGGCCCAGCTGCCTACGCCCGAGGGCACGGTGGCCGTCAGCATCACCCGGGGCGGCCAGCTGATCATCCCCCGCGGCAACACCCAGGTGCTGCCGGGGGACCGCGTGATGTTCCTGGCCCAGAACGAGGCGTTCCACGAATTGGTGGAGAGCTGGGGCCTGACACTGGAAAAATAGAGGAGAAAGGAGGCCGTCCATGGCCCAGTCCACATCTTTCCGCGCCACCCGGGCCGGCGCCGCGCTGGTGTGCGGCTGGCTGGCGCTGGCCGGTGCGGCGGTCCTCTTCTTTTTGCTGCCGCTGCCCGCGGGCACGCGGATGCTGGCGGCCCTGTTCTGGTGCGTGCTATGCTTTGGCCTGCTGGCGCCGCGCCTGGCCTCCTGCCGCGTGCGCGTGGGGGGCAACCACCTCACCGTGCGCGTGGGCGCGCTGTTCCTCACCACCAAGCGCATCCCGCTGCGCTTCATCACGGGATGCCGCATCTTGCAGACGCCCTTGGGCCGCATGGGCGGCGTGTGCCTGCTGGTGCTGTTCGGCGCCGGTACCTGGACGCTGATCCCCGGCGTGCGTGCGGCTGACGCCGAGGACCTGGCCGGCCGGCTGACCCACGGGGGCAAGCTGTTATGACGGAAAAGCGCCCCTTCCACATCCTGTACGCGCTGCGCTATCTGCGCTACGGCCTGCTTTTATGCCTGGTGCCCATGGCCCGGGCCCTGCTGGCCTTTGACCTGCAGTCCTTTTACACCGCCCTGCGGCAGGACGCCGCCATTTTGGCCGTGTTCGCGGTGGTGGCCCTGGTACTGCGCCGGGCCACGGCCTTTTGGATGGACGGCCAGGCGCTGCACTGTGAAAAAGGCGTGCTGGCCCGCAGCCACTACACCTATGCCCGGGCGGGCGTGGCCGCGCTGGAGGTGGCGCGCCCCCTGTATTGCCGACTGATGGGCGCCAGCAAGGTGACGCTGTACTTCAAAAGCCACCTGCAGCCGCGCACGTTCGACCTGTATCTGAAAAAGCAGGACGCGGCGGCGCTGGCCGACGCGCTGCTGCCCGCGCGCACGGACGTGAACATCTTCGCGCCCACTGGGTTCGAACGGCTGAGCCTGGTGATGCTCAGCGCCAATATCCTGACCAGCTGCGCCTTTGCCTGGATGACGCTGGATCGTCTGGACCCGCTGGTGGGCCTGGACCTCCAGCAGTTGGCCGAGCAGAACATCGGCCGCCTGGCGGGCCTGGCCGCGCGCCTGATGCCCGCGGGCCTGGCGGCCGCGGCCACGCTGGTGTTTTTGGGCGGAGCCGTCACTTTTTTGTATTCCTTCCTGCACACCTTCGGCTTTTCCGTGTGCCGCAACGGCGGCGTGCTCATCAGCCGGGGCGGCTTGGTCACCAAGCTGGAGCGGCGCATCCTCGTCTCCGCCGTGTCCGCCTGCGAGGTGCGCGTCACACCCGCGGCCCGGCTGCTGCGGCGCTACCCGGTGTATGTGTCCGCCGGATCCTTCCGCGGGGGTGATATCCCGCTGATGGTGTTCAAAAAAAATTCGCCCCACAGCCCCGAGGCCCTGCTGCCCGGCTATGCGCCCGCGCCGCCGGTGCTGTGCGACCCGGCGCGCAAAAGCTATATGCAATATTTGTGGCAGCCCGGGGCCCTGCTGGCCCTGGCCCTGGCCGTGACGGGCGTGGCCCTGGCGCGCATGCCGGCCCTGGTGCCCGTACTGCTGGTGCCGGATGCCCTGCTGCTGGCCGCCCTGGCCGTGGCAGCCGAGGGCTATTTCCGCGAGGGGATCTGCCGCAATGAGAACCGCAGCATCGGCCTGCGCTTCACCCGCCGCCTGACGCGCTGCGAGGTGTGCGTGCTCACGCCCGACCTGGCTTACACCCTGTTCGAGACGCCCTTCGCCACCAGCGGGGGCCGCTGCGATGTGACGGTGCACCTGCCCTGCGGCCTGCGGTACAAGCTGCGCGGCGTGCTGAAGTACGCCGTGCAGGAACTGCCTTTTACCTTATAGAGATAGGACGTGCGAAATCCGTGTACAAAGCTGTTATTTTTGATTTGGACGGCACGCTGCTGAACACGCTGGACGATCTGGCGGCGGCCGGCAACCACACCCTGCGGGCCCTGGGCTTTGCCCCCCGCCCGGTGGACGATTACCGCCTGCTGGTGGGCAACGGCATCCCCAAACTGGTGGAGCGCATGCTGCCCGGGGGCCACAAGGGCCCGGCCACCCAGGCGCTGGCGCTGGACCTGTTCAGCCGCTACTACGCGGCTCACAAGGCCGAGGCCACCGCCCCTTACCCGGGCATCCCGGCCCTGCTGCACGCGCTGCGGGCGGCCGGCATACCCATGGGCGTGGTGTCCAACAAGGACGACGCCATGGCCAAGGCCGTGATGGAAACCTATTTCCCGGGGCTTTTTTGGCCCGAGAACGTGGCCGGCCGCCGGGACGCCGTGCCCGCGAAGCCCGACCCCACCTTGGTGAACGAGATGCGCGCGGCCTGGGGCCTGCCCCGGGAGGAAGTGCTGTATGCCGGCGACAGCAACGTGGACATCGAGACGGCCCGCAATGCCGGCCTGGACAGCTGCGGCGTGCTGTGGGGCTTCCGCTCCCGGCAGGAGCTGGAGACGGCCGGCGCGGTGCACCTGGCCCATAGTCCGGCGGCCCTGGCGGCCCTGCTGGGCCTTTCCCCGGCCGAAGGCTGAAGGCGGCTTGGGCTTTTTTTCCGCCCCGGAATTTTGCCGATCGCCAGCGAAATTTCTTGTTGCGAACTGGAATGATCTATGCTACAATAAGTGAAAACGAGGGGCTTGCCTCTCGTCCTTTGGGCATGCCCGCGCCGCCGGCCCAAAGGGTTTTGATGATTCTACATACGATGGGCGCGGAGAAAAGGATGGAAGATTATGGCTTACAAAATCAGCGACGACTGCATTGCTTGCGGCACCTGCGCCGGCGTTTGCCCGGTCAGTGCCATTTCCGAGGGTGACGGCAAATACGTCATCGACGCCGATGCGTGCCTGGATTGCGGCACCTGCGCCGGCGAGTGCCCGGTCAGCGCCATTTCTGAGGGCTAAGGAGTCACAGCCTGAGGCGGCCTTCCCGCAGGGAGGCCGCCTTTTCTACGCATAGGACTTCCTCATTTTGCCAAAGTTTCCATCGAAAGGGGGCTGCGCCATGGCCGGCACCTTATACATCGTCGCCACGCCCATCGGCAATCTGGGCGACCTGACGCCCCGCGCCGCCGAGGCGTTTGCCGCGGCGGACTTCATCGCCGCCGAGGACACCCGCGTGACGCTGAAACTGCTGAACCATCTGGGGCTGAAAAAGCCCATGGTCAGCTATTACGAGCATAATTTGCAGGAGCGGGGGGAATCTATCTTATCCCGCATCGAGGCCGGCGAGAGCTGCGCCCTGTGCTCGGACGCGGGCATGCCCGCCGTGTCGGACCCCGGCGAGGTCATCGTGCGCGACGCCCACGCCCGGGGCATCCGGGTGGTGCCCGTGCCTGCGGCCAGCGCGGCCGTCACCGCGCTGTGCGTCTCCGGCCAGCCCACGGGGCGCTGGGTGTTCGAGGGGTTTCTGCCCACCAACCGCCGCCAGAAAAAAGAGCGGCTGGCCCAGCTGCAAGCCGAGCGCCGCACCGTCATCTTCTACGAGGCGCCCCACAAGCTGCCCACCACCCTCCAGGACTTGGAGGACGCCTTCGGCCCGGACAGGCCCCTGACCGTCTGCCGGGAGCTGACCAAGCTGCACGAGGAGATCCGCCCCACCACCGTGGGCGCAGCCAACGCTTGGTACAGGGAAAACCCGCCCCGGGGCGAATTTGTGCTGGTGATGGCCGGCGCGCCCGCGCCCGCAGAGCGGGAAACCACCCTGGAGGAGGCCGTGGCCCTGGCCAAAAGCCTGATGGCCGCGGGCCAAAGCGCTGCCTCTGCGGCCAGGGAGGCGGCCAAAAACAGCCCCTATCCCAAAAGCGAGATCTACCGCCATTGTATGGAGTGAAGCGCATGAAACTGCTGGTATTGTCCGATATCCACGGCCGGGGGGCCGCCATGATGCACGCCGTGCAGGACCATCCCGACGCGGCGGCCGTCTTCTTTTTGGGCGACGGCATCCGCGACGCCGAGGAGCTCCAGCACAGCCGCCTGGGCATCCCCATCTACCTGGTGCGCGGCAATTGCGATTTGGGTTCTTATGCGCCCACCGAGGGTTTGGTGCCCCTGGGCGGCGCGCTGATCTTCTACACCCACGGTCATTTGTACAATGTAAAATCGGGCCTGGGCCCTTTGGCCCGCCAGGCGAAGGGCGCCGGCGCGGATATCGCCCTGTTCGGCCATACCCACCGCCCCCTGCACGAGGAGTGGGACGGGGTGCACCTGTTCAATCCCGGCGCCCTGGGCAGCGCCGCGGGCAGTTACGGCGTCGTCATCCTGGGGGAGGGGCCGGCCCGCTTCCAGTGGGATTATGTGTAGGGCAAAGCAAAAGCGGGCCTTTAGGCGTGTTGACGCAAGAAAACATCGCGCCTGGAAAGGCAATTTTCGCGCAGTGCGGCGTCAAGCGTGCTTGCGGGCCAAAAACATGGCCCGCATTTTGCCGCGAAGCGGCAAAACCCCACGGTGTGCTCGAACAGTCCACTGGACTGTTCGTGGCTTCGCCACCGCACAGCTTGACAACCACCAAGGGTTCTGCGGTTTTATTTATAAAATGCCGGCGAATGCCGGCAAGCAGACATTGCCGCAGGCAATCTACGCGAATTTTCCTGGCTCTGCATCAAAAATTGCCTTTCCAGGGGTGCTTCGCAGTTTTGGCCCGGCAGTTTTGGATGATTGGTGTGTGAAAAAAGCTTGGCAATCCTGACGGATTGCCAAGCTTTTTGAGTGCATCAGGCGCCAAAACTGTCAGCCAAAACCGACGTTTTCTTACGCCAACGCGCCTTTAGGCCCGCTTCTTTTCATAAAAGGGAAGACGCCCGGTGCGGGGTAAGCACCGGGCGTCTTGTAGGGGTATCTCTCTTGGTGTGAGGAGGAATCATGTACAGGGGAGCGGATTGCGGCTTCCGTCCTCTGTGATTTTTATTATAAAGAACAATTGCGTGCAATGTATGACGCGCTTATGAACAAACTGTAAATAGTTGGCATGAAATTTGTCAAAATACGCCGACTTTTGCTATAATGATAGGCAAACGGCGTTCAGGGCATTTTGCGGGCCTCGGGCACGCGGCATGCCTCCAAAGCGGCCGCCACCTTTTCCATGTCCACCTTTTTGTCCTGGCGCAGCTTATCTTTATCCAGCAGGCCGCGGAAAGTCTTGACGGTGTAATGGCCCGTATCCCGGGGCAAGGCCAGCTGGGCGTGGGGGTTGGTGAACACGCACACCGTTTCCACGGGCACGCTTTTCAAATTGGCGGAAAACAGGGCGTCGCGCACCAGGCGGCTGTCGCGTGCGGCCTGGGCCAGGGGATTTTCAAAGGAGATGCGCTCCTCCCCCTGCTTGCCCTTGGCCTTCACCTGCAGCCACTTGCCGTCGCCGGCACTGCCGTAAACTTCGCCGTCCAGGCCCAGGCATTTCACGCACAATACGCCGAACACACCCACCACGATGAAGTCCAGGTCCGCGTAAGCGCCGCTGCGGGCCAGGGTGGCCGGCGCGATCAGCTTATAGCCCTCCGTGGCGCACAGCCGACGGGCAGCAGCCAGGGGTTTGGCCGCGCGGGCCGGGCCGGTCAGGTCCTTGCTCTTGCGGCGGGGGCCGTCATCATCCTTGCGGAACACCGTAAAATACAGCACCGCTACCAAGGCAATGGCCACGCCAAAAATCAAAAAGTCGATCCAGGAATTTGTCAAAACGACGCCCCCAAATGAAAAATGTTGAAAGACATGATAAATTATAACAAATCTGCGGGAAAAAGACAATCGGCCAGGGCGGTCAAAAAGTAAAATTATTTTGAACGACCGGGCAATTTGCCGAAGGAGGAGCCATGAAACACGAAAAATCCTGTGGGGCCGTGTGCTGCACCGGGGAAACACCGCCGCGCATTTTGGTGATCCGCCACCGCTACGGCGGCCATTGGGCCTTTCCCAAGGGCCACGTGGAGCCCGGGGAGAGCGAGGAGGACACCGCCCGCCGCGAAGTGCGCGAGGAAACGGGCGCCGAGGTGCGCATCCTGCCCGGGTTGCGCCACGTCATCACCTACAGCCCGTCCCGGGGCGTGAGCAAAGAGGTGGTGATGTTCGCAGCCCGCATCACCGGCGGCCGGCTGCGCCCCCAGCCCGAGGAAGTGCGCAGCGTGGAGCTGCTGCCCCTGGAGGAGGCGGCACGCCGGCTGACGCACCCTGCGGATCGGGAACTGCTGGTCAAAGCGGAAGAAATCTTTTTGAAATAATGGTTGACTTTTTCCCTTTGATATGATATATTATTAGACGCACTCCATGCGGAGGGCATGCGCCAGTAGCTCAGTTGGATAGAGTGTTTGGCTACGAACCAAAAGGTCGGGAGTTCGAATCTCTTCTGGCGCACCACGAAAGTCAGGTTAAAATAGATGCAGATTTGCATTTGTTTGACCTGACTTTTTTGTTATACTGTAACTAAGGTTATTTATATTTAAAGCTAACCGTATATTGCGGCCGGCTTTTTGTTATGGTACAATATGTGCATATGGCAGTGGGCATGATGGAGATTGATCGGGAGGAAGGCAAGAATGCAGAAAATAGTTTATATCAGCAACAGTCGGGATTACACCGAGCAGAACGATATCAATGAAAACAAATATCTTGTTTATGTCAATAAGCTGTTGGAGGAAGGCTGGAAGGTCTCCCAGATGGATCCACATACGGTGGAAGTCGACCCCAAACTTGAAAGCTATCTCCACAAAGAAACATTCGTGTCATTTGTTGTTCTTGAAAAAACGGACAAGGCCGATCATGCCCAATAGCGATTGTCTCTCGGCTGCCCGCAGCGTCCCCGGCGCAGCACGCTGTCGATACCAACGATTGGCGGACAGGCACGCGCCTCATGGAGGGCGACATCGATTTTAACCGCCCGATGCGCGGGGCACCCATTTGAACTGCACCCCATTTGTTAGACAGTATGGTATACTGAAAAACAAGTGGGGT
>CAJMEU010000092.1 GCA_905212515.1 uncultured Oscillospiraceae bacterium
GCGCCGTTCCCGCGGGGTGGTGGTCGGGCCGGGTCCCCCCCCTGCGGCCCCCGGCGGCCGTCATGGCGCCTGGCGCCGGCGACGTCGCCGGACGCCATGGGGCGGAAACACAGGTTAACCTTTGGCGTCATACCAGGTCTTCCCCTCGTGCACGTCCGCCAACAGCGGCACTTTCAGGCTGGCCGCGGCCAGCATCTCCTCGCCCAAAATGGCCGTCGCCCGCTCTTTTTCATCCTCCGGGCACTCGACGATCAGCTCGTCGTGCACCTGCAGGATCAGCTGTGCCTGCAGCCCCTCGGCCTTCATGCGGCGGTACACGCGCACCATGGCCAGCTTGATGACGTCGGCCGCCGTGCCCTGGATGGGCGCGTTCATGGCCATGCGCTCGCCCTGGGCGCGCAGGGCGGCGTTGGCGTTGTTCAGCTCGGGCAGGTAGCGCCGGCGGCCGTACATGGTGGACACATAGCCCTTTTGGCGTCCGCCGTCGATCACGTCCTGCATATAGTCCCGCACGTTGGGGTAGGTGCCGAGGTAGGTGTCGATGAAGTCCTGCGCCTCGCGCATGGACACGTTCAGCTCTTTGCCCAGGGAGAAGGCACCCTTGCCGTACATGATGCCGAAGTTGATGGCCTTGGCGCTGCTGCGCTGGGCGGGCGTCACTTCCTCAGGGGCCACGTGATACATCTTGGCCGCGGTGGAGCGGTGGATGTCCGCCCCGCTGGAAAAGGCCTCCTGCATGGCCGCGTCGTCGGCCATGTGGGCCAGGATGCGCAATTCAATCTGGCTGTAATCGGCGTCCAGCAGCGTGCGGCCCTGGCCGGCCAGGAAATAGCGGCGCAGCCGGCTGCCCAGCTCTGTGCGCACGGGAATGTTCTGCAGGTTCGGCTCGTTGGAGGAGATACGGCCGGTGCGCGTCTCGGTCTGGTTGAAGGTGGAGTGCACGCGCCCGTCCGGCCCCACCACTTTCAGCAGCCCCTCGATATACGTGGAGTTCAGCTTCTGATAGGTGCGGTACAGCAAAATATGGTCGATGGCCGGCGACTGGCCCCGCAGGTTTTCCAGCACCTCGGCGTTGGTGGAATAGCCGGCTTTGCTTTTGGTCTTTTTGGCCGCCGGCAGGCTCAGCGCCTCGAACAGGGCGTGCCCCAGCTGCTTGGGGCTGTTCACGTTGAACTCATACCCCACAATGTCGTAAATGGCGGACAATTCCTCGGCCAGGGCCTTCTGCAGTTCATCGCCAAAGGCGCGCAGGCCCTCGCTGTCCACCAGGATGCCCCGGTATTCCATGTTGGCCAGCACCTCGGCCAGAGGCAGCTCCATCTCGTCCAGCAGCCAGGTCAGGCCGTCCTCGGCGCATTTTTGCTGCAGCGCGGCGCACAAAGGCTGCAAAAGGGCGGCCTCCCCGCTGGCGCTGGCAAAGGCAGGCTGCACGCCGTATTCCTGCGCCAGGTGCGCCACGGTGTATTCGGCCGCGGCCGGATTCAGCAGATAGGCGGCCAGCTTGGCGTCAAAGGTGATGTTTTTGGCCTCCCGGCCCGCCTCGAAGGCCAGGCGGAAAAAGGGCTTGGCGTCAAAGCAGTGCTTTTCGCAGGACCCGTCCGTCAGCACGGCCAGCAGGTGGGGGGAATCGGCCGCCGCCGTGTAAGCCTTGTTCCCGGCGGCCAGCAGCACGGCGCCGCCGGCAAAGCAAAGGGCCACGGGCCCGGCCAGCGGGCCCTCCAGGGGCGCGGGGGCGGGGCCCGCGGGCTGCGGGGCCTCGGCGGGCGCGGCGGCACCCGACAGGTTCAGCTTGGCCGCGGTGGCGGCCATCTCGTATTCGGCCAGCAGGGCGCGCACGCCGTCCCTGTCCACCGGGCCGCGGGCGTAGGCGCCCGGCGCGGTGTCGATGGGGGCGTCCAGCTTGATCTCGGCCAGCACGCGGCTCATCTCGGCCTGGGCCTTGTCCCGCGCAAGTTTTTCCCGCACCGCCTTGCGGATGCGCTCGTCGTCCAGGTTCTGGTACACGCCCTCCAGGCTGCCGAAGTTCCGGATCAGGTCCAGCGCCGTCTTTTCACCGATGCCCTTCACGCCGGGGATATTGTCCGAGGTGTCGCCCATCAGGCTTTTCACGTCGATGAGCTGGCGCGGCTCCGCGCCGTAGTCGGCGCGCACGGCGTCCTCATCCACGCGCTTTTCGCGCATCCCCTCGTAGGCCACGCGCACCGGCCCGCCCACCAGCTGGAAGCTGTCCCGGTCGCCGGTGACGATCACGCACTCGTCCCCGCGCTGCCGGCAGGCGGCGGCCAGCGTGCCCAGGATATCGTCGGCCTCAAAGCCCTCGCAGGTCACCATTTTATAGCCCAGCCTGCCCAGCAGGTCCTTGAGGGGCGGCAGTTGGGCGGCCAGCTCCTCGGGCATGCCCTTGCGCTGGGCCTTGTAGCCGTCGTACATCTTGTGGCGGAAGGTGGGGGCCTTCAGGTCAAAGGCGATGGCCACCTCGTCCGGATGCTCGGCGCTTTCCAGGCGCAGCAGGATATTCAGAAAGCCCACTAAGGCGTTGGTGTAGCGCCCATCTTTGGTGGTGAGCAGTTTGATGCCGTAAAACGCGCGGTTCACGATGCTGTTGCCGTCCACTGCCAGCAGCTTCATGGCGCAGCCCCCTTTCAGGTATCAGGTGTAAAATCAAAAACAGTATACCATATTTTGCGCCTTTATGGTACAATAATAAGGTTCTGATAAACTTTCTGCGAGGTTTTATGGAGACAAATTTGTTCAAACTGGAACAGGGCGCGGCCCTGGCGCCCATGGCCGGCGTGACGGACGCCACCATGCGGGCGCTGTGCGCGGCCCACGGCGCGGTGTACACCGTCAGCGAGATGATCAGTGCCAAGGCCCTGACCATGGGCGATAAAAAAAGCCCGCAGCTGATGGCCGGCGGCGGTGGCGGCGCACCCTTCGGCGTACAGCTGTTCGGGGCCGAGCCCGCGGTGATGGGCGAAGCCGCGGCCCTGGTGGCCGGCGGCCGGTATAAGGCATCCTTTGATTTTATCGATCTCAACATGGGCTGCCCGGCGCCGAAGATCACCGGCCCGGGCGCGGGCAGCGCGCTGCTGAAAGACCCGCCCCGCGCGGGCGCCATTGCCAAAGCGGTGGTTGAAAACGCCCGGGGCATCCCCGTAACGGCGAAGATCCGCATTGCCTGGGACGAAGAGGACCTGCGCGCCGGCAGCGGCGTGGAGGTGGCCAGACGCTGCGAAGAGGCGGGCGTGTGCCTGCTGACGGTGCACGGCCGCACCCGGCGCGAGATGTACGAGCCGGGCCTGCACCCGGACGAGATCGCCCGCATCAAGGCGGTGGTGTCCATCCCGGTGGTGGCCAACGGCGACGTGACGGACGCCGAAAGCGCCCTGTCCCTGCTGGACGCCACAGGCTGCGACGGCGTGGCCGTGGGCCGCGCCGCCATGGGCGACCCGTGGCTTTTCGGGCGCATCGCCGCCGCCATGCAGGGCCGCCCCATCCCGCCGGAGCCCGCGCTGGCCGAGCGCTTTTCCGTCCTGCGCCGGCATATCTACGACATGTGCGAGGACAAGGGCGAATATGTGGCCATGCGCGAGGCGCGCACCCACGCGGCCTGGTATATGCACGGCCTGCGGGGCGCGGCGCGCCTGCGCAGGGAATGCTGCGGCATGGAGCATTTCACCGACCTGGACCGGGTGATCGACCTGGCCTGGGAACTGCAAAAAAGTGAAAAATGACCGCCCGGCGCATCAAAAGCGCCCCGTTCCTCGTTGTTTAAAGGGGAGGGGCGGCCGCTTCACTGGGTGGACAGCTCGTCCAGCGTCCAGCGATAGCAGGGCAGCATGTGCTGCATAAAATAATCCGCTTCCGGGCAGCCCATGGCCGCCAGGGCGGCTTCCTGCTGGGCCTTGGCGCCCAAAAATTCCCGGTTGCCGGCCTGCTCCTCGTCGATGCATTTGATGAGGGCGGAGAGCCGGTCGGCCGCTTTTAAAAGCTGCTTTTCTTTGTCCGTCAGCACGGTGCCGCACAGATAGCCCTCCAGCTGGGGCCGGGCCTCGGGGGGCAGCAGGGCGGACAGGCTCTGCGCCGCGTCCCGCTCCAGCGCCTTGTAGGCGGTGCGCAGGGGCTCGGTTTTGTATTTGACGGGCGTGGGCATGTCGCCGGTCATGATCTCGCTGGCGTCATGGTACAAAGCGGCCACGGCCACGGTCTCGGGCCGCACGTCGGCCTCGTTTGCGCCCAGCACGGTGCGCGCGATGACGCACAGCGTGTGGGCCAAAATGGCGGTGTCGGCCGTGTGCTCGCTCAGGCTCTCGGTGCGGGACGAGCGCATCAGCCCCCAACGGGTGATATATTTCATCCGCGCCAGCAGCGCGTTGAAGGGATACAGTTCCATCGGCGGGATTTCCTTTCTTTTTTAATGGTTTTATCGTATTATAACACAGATTCTGCAAGTTTAGGAGTGCTGTGCCATGCAAGAACGACACGAATTGCGCCAAAGAAGCCTGGAAAGCAGGCTGGGCCAGGGCTATCTGTTCACCTTTTTGGTGTGCTGTGCCGTGGCGCTGGCCATTTATCTTCCTTTTTTGGTGATCGACAAAGGCCTGTTCCAGTACTGCGGCGATTACAACAGCCAGCAGATCCCGTTCTACACCTATATGAACGGCTTTGTGAAAAGCGGCCCCGGCCAGTGGAGCTGGGAGACGGACCTGGGCACCTCGGCGGTGAACGGCTATTCGTTCTATCTGCTGGGCTCGCCCTTTTTCTGGCTCAGCGCGCTGCTGCCCCAGGCGGCGGTGCCCTTCGCCATGGTGCCGCTGCTGGTGCTGAAGTTCGGCGTGTGCGGCCTGGGCGCCTTCGCCTGGCTGCGCCGTTACGCCCGCACCAAAAGCTGGGCCGTGGTGGCCGCCTGCCTGTACGCCTTTTCCGGCTTCACGGTGTACAACACCTTCTTCAACCACTTTGTGGACTGCATCGCCCTGTTCCCCTTCCTTTTGTGGGCCCTGGACGCCTATGTGTACGACGGCCGGCGCGCGGCCTTCCCGCTGCTGGTGGCCCTCAACTGCATCAACAACTACTTTTTCTTTGCCGGGCAGATCGTGTTCCTGCTGCTGTATTTCTTCATCAAATTGGCCTCGGGCGAGTACAGGATCAAGCTGCCGGCCTTTTTGCGCCTGGCCTTTGAAAGCCTGCTGGGCTGCGCCATGGGGTGCCTGTTGCTGATCCCGGCCATCCTCTGCCTGGCGGACAACCCCCGCACGGTGAACCTGTCCAGCGGGTTCGGCTTCCTTCTGTACGGCCGGGTGCAGCAGTATTTTGCCATCCTGTCCAGCCTGTTTTTGCCGCCGGACCCCACCTATCTGCCCAATATCTTCACCGACGCGGTGGTGAAGCATACCAGCATGACGGCCTACCTGCCCGTGGTGGGCGCGGCCGGCGTGTGGGCCTATATGAAGGCCCGGCCCAAAACGGCCCTCACCCGCACCTTGTGGGCCTGCCTGGTGATGGCCCTGGTGCCGGTGCTGAACTCGGCGTTTTACGCCCTCAACTCCAGCTATTACGCCCGGTGGTACTACATGCCCATCCTGCTGATGTGCGCGGCCACCATGCACGCGTTTGAAAATATGGATTTTTCCCGTGACGGCGCGGGGCGCATCGACATCTGGGCAGGCGTCAAGCCGGTGGCCGTCATCACGGCGCTGTACGTGGTGTTCGCCCTGGTGCCCAAGGAGGAGGACGGCGCCTGGTCCCTGGGCGTGGTGCAGAACCAGGCCCAGTTCTGGCTGACTTACCTCACGGCCATCCTGGGCGTGGTGCTTCTGTGCGGCGTGCTGGTGAACTTCCGCCGCCGCCGGCGCTTCGCGGCCATCCTGCTGGCCTGTGTGCTGGGCTTTTCCTGGTTTTACAGCGTGGCCCATATCAGCCTGGGCAAGTTCCCCCAATGGGAGCGGGACAAGGACTACCGCAGCCAGTGCTACGAGGCCGCCCGCAGCATCGACTGGGGCGATGAGGCGGACGAGTTCTTCCGCACGGACGCCTACGCGGACGACGACGGCGGCGTGTACGACAACCTCAGCCTGTGGATGGAACGGCCCTGCCTGCGCTTTTTTAACAGCGTGGTCACGCCCTCCATCATGGACTTCTACCCCCGGGTGGGCGTGAAGCGGGACGTGTCCTCGAAGCCCGGCCAGGAGCTGTACGCCCTGCGCGGCCTTTTGGGCGTGCGCTACACCCTCACCACCCTGGCCGGCCAGCAGGAGTTTGCGGACAAGTACGGCCAGTACGGCTACACCCTGGACCACACCGACGATACATTTGCCTATTTCCGCAACGAGAACGCGCTGCCCATGGGCTTTGCTTACGACAAGTATATCCTGTTGGAGACGGAAGAAACGGACGAAGCGGAGGGGGAGGAAACGGACGGCGGGACCCCCGCGGCCCAGGAAGTGACCCGCCCCACGCTGATGGGCGTGGCGGAAAAACAGCGCGGCAATATGCTGGTGCGGGCCATCGCCCTCACCGAGGAGCAGATCGGGCGCTATGGCCATCTGATGGAGCCGGCCACAGCCGGGGACACAGCCGACCTGTCTTATGACGCCTACGTGCAGGACGCGGCCGCCCGCCGCAGCCAGGGCGTCAGCAGCTTTAACGCCGACCACACCGGCTTCACCGCCGCCATCACCCTGGACAGGGAAAACCTGGTGTTCTTCAGCGTGCCCTACGACGAGGGCTTCACCGCCACGGTCAACGGCGTGGAGACGCCGGTGGAGCGCGTCAGCGGCGGCCTGTCGGCCGTGCTGTGCCCGGCGGGAGAAAGCACCATCGTGTTCACCTACCAGACGCCCGGCTGGGCCTTTGCCCTGACGCTGACCATCGCCGCCTGGGCCCTGTGGGCGCTGTACGCCGCCCTGTGCGTCTGTGAAAAGAAAAAAAGAAGGACGGAAAACCACCATGCATGACCATTCCGCGCGCATTGCCGCCGAATTGAACCTTTCCCCCGCCCGGGTGGCGGCGGCCATCGCCCTCATCGACGAGGGCAACACCATCCCCTTCATCGCCCGCTACCGCAAGGAGGCCACGGGCAGCATGGACGACCAGGCCCTGCGCCAGCTGGACGAGCGCCTTGCCTACCTGCGCAAGCTGGACGAGCAGAAGCAGACGGTGCGGGATTCCATCACCGAGCAGGGCAAGTGGACGGAGGAGCTGGCCGCGGCCCTGGAAAAGGCCGCCACGCTGGCCGAGGTGGAGGACCTGTACCGCCCCTACCGCCCCAAGCGCAAGACCCGCGCCAGCGTGGCCCGGGCCCGGGGGCTGGAGCCTTTGGCCCGGCGCCTTTTGCAGCAGAACACCAGCGACGACCCTATGGCCCTGGCCGCAGGGTACGTCACCGACGAGGTGCCCGACGCCGAGGCCGCCCTGGCCGGCGCCCGGGACATCATCGCCGAGGAGATCAGCGACGACGCGGCTGTGCGCGGCGAGCTGCGCCGGTTTTACGCCCGCACCGCCCTGGTGGAGAGCCGGGCTGCCAAAAAGGACGAGGACAGCGTGTACGCCGGCTACTATGAATATGCCGAGCCGGCGGGCAAAATGGCCGGCCACCGGATATTGGCCGTGGACCGGGGCGAGCGGGAGGGCTTTTTGAAGGTGGCCGTGCGCGTGGACGGCGCCGAGGCGGAAAGCCGCATCCTGCGCCGGGTGGTGAAGAACGCCAGCCCCGCTGCGGGAGAGGTGCGCGCGGCGGCCGTGGACGCCTACGGCCGCCTGATCGCCCCCAGCCTGGAGCGGGAGGTGCGCGCCGAGCTGACCGCCCGTGCCGCCGAGGGCGCCATCGCGGTATTCGGCAAGAATCTCGAGCAATTGCTTTTGCAGCCGCCCATCAAGGGCAAGGTGGCCCTGGGGCTGGACCCGGGCTACCGCATGGGCTGCAAAACGGCGGTGGTGGACGCCACGGGCAAGGTGCTGGACACCGCCGTCATCTACCCGCTGCCGGAGTTT
Organism: uncultured Oscillospiraceae bacterium; assembly: GCA_905212515.1. Lineage (GTDB taxonomy): Bacteria > Bacillota > Clostridia > Oscillospirales > Ruminococcaceae > Ruthenibacterium. The sequence goes on from CAJMEU010000092.1 coordinate 7,993, forward strand.
AAAAAAGTGGACGCCGCCAAGCGCACGGTGAAAGCCCTCATCCGGAAACACCGGGTGGAGATCATCGCCATCGGCAACGGCACCGCCGGCAAAGAGACGGAGATCTTCGCCGCCGAGGTCCTGCGGGAGCTGGCGGCGGAGGGCCTGTCCTGGCCGGTGAGTTATATGGTCGTCAGCGAGGCGGGGGCGTCGGTGTATTCGGCCTCCAAGCTGGCGGCCGAGGAGTTCCCCCAGTATGACGTGAACCTGCGCAGCGCCGTGTCGATTGCCCGCCGCCTGCAGGACCCGCTGGCCGAGCTGGTCAAGATCGACCCCAAGGCCGTGGGCGTGGGCCAGTACCAGCACGACATGCCCCCGGCCCGCCTGGCCCAGGCCCTGGACGGCGTGGTGGAGCGCTGCGTGAACACCGTGGGCGTGGACCTGAACACCGCCAGCGCGCCGCTTCTGGCCCGCGTGGCCGGCGTGACGGGCGCCACGGCGAAAAACATTGTGCAGTACCGCGAGGAGGCCGGCGCCTTCAAAACCCGCAAACAGCTTTTGAAAGTGCCGAAACTGGGCCCCAAGGCCTTCCAGCAGTGTGCGGGCTTTTTGCGGGTGCCCGGCGCGGCCGACCCGCTGGACGCCACGGCCGTGCACCCGGAAAGCTATGCCGCGGCCCGCGCGGTGCTGGCCGCCTGCGGCTTTGCGGAACAGGACATCGGCACCGAGGCCATCAAGGGACTGCCCGCCAAGGCCAAGGCCCTGGGCCTGGAGCGCCTGGCCGGGCAGGCGGGCGTGGGCGTGCCCACCCTGGAGGACATCATCGCCGAGCTGCTGCGCCCCGGGCGCGACATGCGCGACAGCCTGCCTAAACCCCTGCTGCGCACCGACGTGCTGGACCTCAAGGACCTCAAGCCCGGCATGGAGCTGGCGGGCACGGTGCGCAATGTCATCGACTTCGGCGCCTTTGTGGACATCGGCGTGCACCAGGACGGCCTGGTGCACATCAGCCAGATCTGCAGCCGCTACATCAAGCATCCATCGGAAGTGCTGAAGGTGGGCGACGTGGTGACGGTGTGGGTGCTGGCCGTGGACGAGAAGAAAAAGCGCATCAGCCTGACCATGAAGGGGCCGAAAACCTGAGGCGGGCTGCCTTTTGTGAAAAGTAAGTGAGGAAGAACGTGAACAGAGCTGTATTGAACGAACATTTTATCCTAAAAAAATCTTTTTTTAAAATGGTGCTGGCCATCGCCGTGCCCATCGCCTTACAGAATATGATCAGCTTCGGCGTGGCCGTGATGGACAGCGTGATGCTGGGTTCCCTGGGGGATATCGCCATCTCGGCGGCGAACCTGGGCGGCCAGCCCTTCTCCATTTTGATGAGCATCGGCTTCGGCCTGTCCTCCGGCGGCAATGTGCTGATCGCCCAGTACTGGGGCCGGGGCGACATGGAGCGCATCCGCAAGGTGATGCGCCTGTCCATGCAGATCGTCTTCTGCGCGTCCGTGGGCGTGACGCTGCTGTGCCTTTTCGCGCCCGTGCCCATCATGCGCCTGTATTCCGGCGAGGAGGAAGTGGTGCGGGCCGCGGCCAGCTATCTGTCGCTGGCGGCCTTCTCCTATGTGCCTTACGCCGTGTCCAACAACTATATGATGAACCTGCGCGCGGTCGAGCAGGTGAAGGTGTCCACGGCCATCTACGCCACCAGCTTTTTCGTGAACGTCATCGGCAACTACGCCTTTATTTTCGGCAAATTCGGCGCGCCGGCGCTGGGCGTGCGCGGCGCGGCGGTGGGCACCATCATCGCCCGCTGCTCTGAGCTGGTGCTGGTCACCATTTACATGTACACCCGCGAGCGGGTGACGGGCTTCCGCTTCCACCACTGCTTCCGCCTGAAAAACGAGCTGGTGGGCAACTACGCGCAGCACAGCCTGCCTGTTTTGGGCAACGAGCTGCTGTGGGGCGTGGGCTTTTCCATCACCGCGGCCATCATCGGCCGCATCGGCAGCGTGTTCGTGGCAGCCAACTCCATCGCCAGCGTGCTCAACCAGCTGGCTTTCGTGTCCGTGATCGGCGTGGCCAACGCCGCCGCCGTGCTGACGGGCAAGACCATCGGCGAGGGCGATCGGCCCCGCGCCCAGAAAACGGCCAACACCCTACTGCTGATGAGCGTGGGCCTGGGCGTGTTCAACTGCGCGCTGCTGCTGGCCATCCGGCCGCTGTTCCTCATGCTGTACAACATCACGCCCGAAGCCTACGCCGCCGCTTATAGCATCATCGGCGTGCTGGCGCTGCTGCAGCTTACCATCTGCCTGGACGTGCCCTGCATCGTGGGCATCCTGCGGGGCGGCGGGGACACGCGCACCGCGTTTTTGTACGACTGCGGCGCACTGTGGTTCATCAGCATGCCCGCCGGCGCCATCGCCGGCCTGGTGCTGCACTGGCCCGTGCCGCTGGTGTACGCCCTGCTCAAACTGGACAGCCCCGTCAAGACCATTTTGTCGCTGATCCGCATCAAAAGCGGCAAGTGGATCCGCAACGTCACCCTGGGCGCCGCCCCCGTCCCCGCGGGGGACGAACCCCAGGCCCTGGAATAAACCACAAGAAATGGCCCTCTCTTTCGGCAGGGTTGAACAAAAGTGTCCGCAGGGCAGAAATATTGCTTGACTTTTCACCATGGGGCCGATACAATGAAGAAGTGTAAAAACCGTTTGGGAGTTTGCATGGAACAGGACACGCTTACAAGGGAACTGCGCCGGGCGAAAGCCGGCGACGAACAGGCGCTGGCCGCCCTCATCACCCGGCAGATGCCGCTGATCCGGGCCATTGCCGCCCGCAGCGTGGGGCCCGGGCTCGAGTTTGAGGACGCGGTGCAGGAGGGGCTGATCGCCCTGTTCTTTGCCATGGAATCCTACGAGGAAGGCCGCGGCGCCGCTTTTTCCACCTATGCGTCCGTGTGCATCCAGAATGCCGCCCGCGACGCGGCCCGCAAGGCCGGGCGCCGCAAGCACGCGCCGCTGAATTCCAGCGTGCCGCTGGACGACGCCGACGGCGTGCCCCTGGGCGAAGGCCCGGCCGAGGCGGCTGAAGCGCGGGAGCAATACTCCGAAACGATGCAGGAACTGGAAACGCGCCTGTCTTTACTGGAAAAACAGGTTTTGTCCCTCTTCCTGGACGGCCAGCCGTACAGCGCCATTGCGCGGCGCCTTGCCATCACCGAAAAGGCGGTGGACAATGCCCTGCAGCGCGTGCGTGCGAAGCTGAAATAATGGCAACCGGGCCCGGCGGGCCCAGGCGATATGTGCCCCAGTAGCTTAAGTCAGAGCGTTGGTCCCAGATCAAAGGTGTCGGTTTAAATCCTTCCGCGGGCAAATACTAATTGATTGGAGATATCCAAAATGTACGAAGACAAAACCTTAGTATGCAAAGATTGCGGCCAGGAGTTCGTGTTCACCGCCGGTGAGCAGGAGTTCTATGCCAGCCGTGGCTTCGAGAACGAGCCTCAGCGCTGCAAAAGCTGCCGTGATGCCCGCAAGAACGCCACTCGCGGTACCCGCGAGATGTTCACCGCCGTCTGCGCCTCCTGCGGCAAAGAGGCGAAAGTTCCCTTCAAGCCCCGCGAGGACCGTCCTGTGTACTGCAGCGAGTGCTTTGCGAAAATGAAGGAGAACGGCGAGCTGTAAGCGCCTGACTTGCTGAAATTTGCAGAAGAGGGGGGGGGGCGGGTTGGGGGGGGGGGGTTTTTTTGGGGGTGAAAGGGGGCCCTGGGGGGGGCGAGGGGGGGTGAGGGGGGGGTGATGGG
>CAJMEU010000093.1 GCA_905212515.1 uncultured Oscillospiraceae bacterium
CCTCGGGCGCACCACCCGCACCCCCGGGGCCACCACCAACCCCCCGGGCGCCATCTAAAAAAAACGCGCCGGGGTCAAATCCCACCGGGCCGCTTGCGGCTCACAATTTTTGATACACCAAAAAGTCGAACTGCGCCTCGCACGTCAGCGCGTCCAGCGCCGCCAGGCGCGCCGCGCCCGCCCGGGGCGTTTTCCAGTAGTAGGGCGTCATCGAGAACAACTGCTGCACCTGCGGCCCTTCGGCGCGCACGGTGGCGTGCACCGGCACCCGCCGCACAAGGCGAAACCCGGGGTACGCGACATCTCGCACCGGGTTTTCGTAGGGCGTGTCGTACAGCACTTCCTTCAGCTGCCATAAATGGCGCGGCCCCGGCACGGCGTACAGCAGCGCGCCGCCCGGCTTCAGCACGCGGGCGAACTCCCCGGCCACCATGGGGCTGAACACGTTCGCCACCGCGTCGGCTGCGCCGTCCGCCAGGGGGATGGCAAAGGACCCCGCCACGGCCCACTGGATGCAGCGGGCCGTGTCCCGCCCGGCGGCGGCCCGCACCGCCGCCTTGGAGATATCATAGGCCGCCAAACGCACCGGCCGCCCGGCCTGGGCAAAGGCGTCCGCCAGGGCGCGGGTGTAATATCCCTCGCCGCAGCCCGCGTCCAGCACCGCCGGGCAGGGGATGCCGTCCGTCGCCTCCAGGCACAGCGCGGCCAGGGCACGGGCAAAGGGGCCGTAGCCGCCGCCGTCCAAAAAGGCGCGGCGCGCGGCCACCATCTCCCTGCTGTCGCCGGGCACCTTGGCGCGCATGCGCGACGCGGGCAGCAGATGGGCATAGCCCTCCCGGGCAAAATCGAAGCAATGGCCCTTCGCGCACCGCAGTGCGCGGGGCCGGCCGGCGGCATCCGCCTCCCGCCGCAGCGCGTTGCCGCAAATGGGGCAGCAGAACAGGCTGGGGGTCATTCCTCGCCGGCGGGCTCGTCCGCGTCGCCGGCCAGGCCGTGGGCCTTCATATACTCGTCGAAGCTGGTGAATTTCGTGGCCGGTGCCCGGCGGCTGATGAGCTGGATGGAATCGTCGATCTCCTCCCGCGCCGGCGCCGCCTTAGGCGCGGTCTTTTCCGTCGGGCGCTCGGTGCGGCCGCGGCCGGTGCGCGCCGGGCGCTCGGGCTTTTTGCCCGCCTTGGGCTCGGCCTGTTTTTTCTGCGGCGGCCGGCCGGGCTGCTTTTCGGGTTTCTGCTCCGGGGCCTGGGCGGGGGGGGGGGGGGGGGGGGGGGGGGGGTAGGGGTAGACGGCCCGCCCCCCCCCGCCCGCCAGGGGGGGTGGGGGGCCGGTGTGAGCGCGCCGGGGGCGCCCGCGGCCGCGGGGCCGCGGTTCTTACTGTGACGGCGGCCGCCCCGGCGGCGCCGCTTTTTGGCTGCGTCCTGCTGGGTGCCGGGCGCGCCGCTGCCGGCCGCTGCGGGGGCCGGCGCCGAAGTTTTCTGTTCGTCCATAGTCTTTGTCTCCTTGCGTGTGGCAGTGGGTGTGGGGGCCGCCCTGCCCTTTTTTGCGGCCGGCACGGCCGGGGCGAAAGGCTCCTCGGGCGGCCAGGCGTGCTCCTGCACGGGGATGGACTGCCGTGTCAGTTTTTCGATATCACGCAGATACTCCGCCTCTTCGGCGCAGCAGAAGCTGACGGCGATGCCCTCGCGCCCGGCACGCCCCGTGCGGCCGATGCGGTGCACATAGGTCTCGGGCACGTTGGGCAGGTCGTAGTTGAACACATGGGACAGCCCCGATACATCGATGCCCCGGGCCGCGATGTCCGTGGCCACCAGCACCCGCAGCGCGCCCTCTTTGAAGGCGCCCAGCGCCTTCTGGCGGGCGGTCTGGCTCTTGTTGCCGTGGATGGCCATGGCCGTCAGTCCCTCGCGGGCCAGCTCTTTTACCACCCGGTCGGCCCCGTGCTTGGTGCGGGTGAATACCAGGGCGCTCTCCACGTCCTCGTCCCGCAGCAGGGCCGCCAGCAGGCGGCGCTTGTTGCCTTTGTCCACAAAGCACACGCTTTGGCGGATGGCCTCCACCGTGGTGGCCGGCGGCGTCACCATCACCTTCACCGGGTCGTGCAGGATGGTGCCGGCCAGCGCCTCGATCTCCGGCGGCATGGTGGCGCTGAACAGCAGCGTCTGCCGCTTTTCCGGAATCTGGCGGATCACCCGCTTCACATCGTGCACAAAGCCCATGTCCAGCATGCGGTCGGCTTCGTCCAGCACGAACACCCGCAGGTGGGACAAATCCACGTACCCCTGGCCGATCAGGTCGTTCAGGCGGCCGGGGGTGGCCGTCAGGATGTCCACGCCGGCCTTGAGGGCCGCCACCTGGGGGGCCTGCCCCACGCCGCCGAAGATCACGCAGTGGCGCAGCGGCAGGTGCCGGCCGTAGGCGGCAAAGCTCTCGTCGATCTGCAGCGCCAGCTCCCGCGTGGGCGTCAGCACCAGGGCGCGGATAAAACGCCGGTTCACGTGTTCCCGCGTGAGGTTCTGCAGGATGGGCATGGCGAAGGCCGCCGTCTTGCCCGTGCCCGTCTGGGCGCAGCCCAAAAGGTCGCACCCTTCCAGCACCGGCGGGATGGCCTGGGCCTGGATGGGGCTGGGTTCTTCGTATCCGGCCTCGCCGGCCGCCTGGAGCAGTTGGGGGATCAGGTGCAAGTCGCTGAATGTCATGATATCGAATCCTATTCTTCCGGTCCTGCGGTCTGTGGGCGCCCGCAAACGGGATGTTTTACTTGGCCGCAAAGGGCCGTCGCGCGCCGGCGGGAAATTTTTTTTCTTTTGCCGGGGCGAACCTGTTGCAATTGCGGGAAACTGTGATACAATCTAACCGCATAATACCACAGTATAGTATAGCATAAGAAATCCCTGCACACAAGCCGCAACCTTGAGAGGAGCCCTACCATGGAACAGCGTCCGCCCCTGCTGACGAAAGAGAAGATCCGTTACTTTTTGCTTTTAAACCTGGGTCTGCTGGTCACGGCCTGCGGCGTGCATTTTTTCAAGGCGCCCAACCATTTCGCCATGGGCGGCACCTCGGGCATCTCCATTATTCTGTCCACTTTGTTCCCCAAATTGAACGTGGGCTCGGCCATGTTCCTCATCAACGCGCTGCTGGTGGCACTGGGCCTTGTCTTTCTCGGCATGCGCGCCATGGGCGCCACCATCTACTCCTCCTTCGTGCTGTCGGCCTTCATCTCCCTGCTGGAGGCCGTGTATCCCATGCCCGCCTCCTTCACCGCCGACACCTTCCTCGAGCTTTGCTATGCCGTGGTGCTGCCCGCGGCGGGCGCGGCGCTTCTGTTCAACATCGGAGCCTCCAGCGGCGGCACGGACATTGTGGCCATGATCCTGGCAAAAAAAACCAGCCTTGAGATCGGCAAGGCCCTGCTCATCTCGGACTTTGCCATCGCCCTGGTGGCCGGGGGGCTGTACGGGGTGCGCACGGGGCTTTACTGTGTGCTGGGCCTGCTGGCAAAAGCCTTTGTGGTGGACGGCGTCATCGACGGCATCAACGTGCGCAAGCGCGTCACCATCGTCTCCCGCGAGCCGGACCATATCCTGCGCTTTATCATGGAGCAGCTCAACCGCAGCGCCACCGTGTACGACGCCCACGGCGCCTATACCGGCGAGGAGCTGAAGGTGCTCACCACCGTGCTGGGCCGCCGCGAGACCGTGCGCCTGCGGGACTATATCCGCAAAGCAGACCCCGGCGCCTTCATCACCATCGTCAACTCCTCCGAGACCATCGGCAAGGGTTTCCGGGCAATTTGAGGGCAAATTTGGGAAAATGATTGAAAAACACAGGCGCTTCGTATAAAATAATCCCTGTGGACGACCCTAAAACATAACAAAGGAGGCTGTTTCCATGTCTGCGATCAAAGCGATGGATCACATCTATTACGTGGGCGTGCAGGACAAGGACCTGCGCGTGTTCGATATTATCATGCATTCCGACTACGGTACCTCTTACAATTCCTATGTCGTAAAGGGCGAAAACAAGATCGCCCTGTTCGAGACGGCCAAGGCCGAGTTCTGGGACGAGTATATCGCCAATGTGCAAGAGGTCTGCGACCCGGCGGACATCGACTATATCGTGGTGAACCACACCGAGCCCGACCACTCCGGCAGTTTGGAAAAGCTGCTGGCCCTGGCGCCCAACGCCACCGTGCTGGGCAGCGGCACGGCCGTCACCTTCCTCAAGGAGATCGTCAACCATCCCTTCCCCGCCAAGGCCGTCACCGAGAAGGATGAGATCGACCTGGGCGGCCTGACGCTGCAGTTCATCAGCGTGCCCATGCTTCATTGGCCGGACAGCATGTACACCTGGATCCCCCAGCTGGGCGCCCTGTTCACCTGCGACAGCTTCGGCTGCCACTACGCGGACGACCGGGTGTTCAACGACCTCATCGAGGGCGATTTCACCGATGCCTATCACTATTACTTCACCCACATCATCGGGCCCTTCAAGCGCCCCTTTATGGTGAACGCGCTGAACCGCATCCAGGACCTGCCCGTGAAATTCGTGGGCAACGGCCACGGCCCGGTGCTGCGCAAGGATATTCAGAAGTACTTTGAACTGTACCGCGCCTGGTGCCAGCCCGAACAGCGCGAGGGGAAGACCGTGGCCATCGCCTATGTGTCCGCCTATGGGTACACCCGCAGCCTGGCCAAGGCCATCGCCGCCGGCATCGAGGAGGCGGGCGCCGCCGTGCGCCTGTTCGACCTGGTGACGGACGACAAGGAGGCGGCCAAGGCCGCCGTGCTGGACGCGGACGGCTTCCTGCTGGGCAGCCCCACCCTGGTGGGCGACGCGCTGCCCCCGGTGTACGAGATGCTGCTGGACCTCAACCCCATCATCCACAAGGGCAAGCTGGCCGGTGCCTTCGGCAGTTATGGGTGGAGCGGCGAGGCCGTGCCCAACCTGACGGCCCGCATGCAGCAGCTGCGCCTGACCATGCCCCTGGAGGGCCTGCGCGTGCGCTTCAAGCCCACCGAGGGGGACCTGGAGAAGGCCAAAGCCTACGGCCGGGACTTTGCCAAAGCCCTGGGCGTATAAATGCCATGTAAAAAAAGACGGACCGGCTCAGGCCGGTCCGTCTTTTTCTTTGTGCGCGGCAGCGCCGCCCTTATTTCTTGTTCAGCGGCACCCAGATGGCGCTCTCATAATCAGGCGCGGCGGTGTCGCCCAGGGCGTACCACTCCACGCTGATCCCCTCCGCCACTTCATATTCCGGATGCGCCGGCAGCCATTCGGCGAAGATCTTGGTGTTCACCGCCTGCAGCGCCCCCGGCATGGGGCCGGTGCAGTTGAACTTGGCCCAGGTGTGGGCTGGCAGGCGCAGCACCTCCATGTCCGCGGGCACGGGGCCGCCGTCATAAGGCCCCGCGATCAGATCGCGGAATTTGCCATCGCCCAGGCCCTCGTCCACGCAGATGGCCAGTTCCCCCACGCGGCACCGGCACACGGCCTGCTCCGTCTCCGTGGCCGGCGAGGCGCCCTCGAACAGAGGCTGCATGTGCGCGGCCCGAATTCTGTCCCAAAACCTGGGGACCTCGCTGTAAGCGGTATCCATCGAGAATATCTCCGAAAAGCCGATCACCTGGAACGCGTCCATGTTGTCCAATTTGTACTCCATACCATTTCCTCCCTGAATCGAAATTTTTAATTTCAGAGGCAAAAAGACGCGGATCTTTTCCGGATGGCTGCGCAGCTGCAAAGGGGATAAGCCGTGGAACCTGGTGAACGCCTTGGTGAAGCTCTCCGGTGTGTCGTACCCGTACCTGTACGCCAGGTCGATCACTTTGTCCCTGCCGGAGATGGCATCCAGCGCCGCCAGGTACAGCCGGCGGCAGCGAATGTATTCCCCCAAAGAATAGCCTGTCAGGATGCTGAACCCTTTTTGCAGATAAAAAGAGGAGATGTATACCTCCCGGGCAACGTCGTCCGCGCAGAAGTCCTCCAGCAGGTGGGCTTCTATATAGCGGATCGCCGCCTGTAAACTCGCCGTCCATTCCATCGCGTCTGCCTCCTTGGGTAAAGTATAGCGCGGCGCCTCGGCAAGTTCCTGTCCTTCCTTGCACGCCTTTGTCCGGGCGGCTACTCCGCCAGCTTTGCCGCCAGCACGTCCGCGGCCAGGGCCACCAGCTCCGGACAGGGGCGTTTGCGGTAATAGTCGGGCGTGCGGGCCTCGGCCTGGGGCGTGCCCTCGGGCCGGTCCAGGCCCAGCAGCTCCCGGCAGACGATGCTGCCCGTCTGGCTGCGGAAGGCCGCGGCCATCTCCTGGATGGCCGCATAGGTGGCCGTCTTGGTCTCCCCGGCGTCGGCGGCGCCATAGCCCCGCAGGGTGCCGTACACGAACACCATGCCGCTCACCGCGCCGCACACCTCCCGCAGGCGCCCCATACCGCCGCCGAAGCCGGACACCATGCGCGCCACCGTGTCCCGGGGCAGGCCCAGCTCCTCGGAATAGGCGCAGGCCACGCTCTGGGCACAGTTGTACCCTTGCCCGAATAAGGCTTTCGCCTGTTCACCTTTCGTCATATCTCTTCCTCCAGCAAAGCAAATTTTGTCACGTCGAACAATCCCCTGTCCGTCAGGCGCAGCGCCGGGATGACGGGCAGCGCCAAAAAGGACAGGCTGATGAACGGGTCCACATGGTAGGGGATGCCCAGGGCCTTGGCCTTGTCCAGCACTGCGCCCGTGGCCTCCTGAAGCTCCTGCCAGGGCGCTTCGCTCAGCAGGCCGGCCACCGGCAGGGGCACTTCGCCGACCACTTGGCCGCCGGACGCCACCACATAGCCGCCGCCGATCTCCTTCAGCCGGTTCGCCGCCAGGGCGATGTCCCCGTCGTTGTCCCCGGCCGCGATCACATTGTGGCTGTCGTGGGCCACGCTGGTGGCCACGGCGCCGCCCCGGATGCCATAGCCCTTCAGCGGGCACACGGCGATATTGCCGTTGCGGCCGTGGCGCTCGACGACGCACAGCTTGGTATAGGTCTCATCGGGAACGAAAAAACCGTCCTTCTGGGGCACTATGTCCCAGGCATCTCGGGTCACGATCTGATAGGGCACCAGCTCCACGCAGTGCAGCCGGCCGCCGGCCGGCACCGGCAGGGCCAGGCGGGCGGGCGTCACATCCGCGAACTGCACCGTGTGCAGCAAGGCGGGCGGCGCGGGCACGGGCCGCATACGGGCCAGGGCGTCTTCAGCCGGCACGCCGTCCTTGTATACGGCGGCAATGCGCATCTCCTTCAGATCCTCCAGCACCAACACGTCGGCCCGCCGGCCCGGCGCCACGGCGCCCAGCTCCCCCTCCAGGCCGTACACCCGGGCGGCGTTCCATGTGGCCATGCACAGCGCCTCCTCGGGGGACATGCCCAGGCCGATGGCCTGGCGCACGTTCCAGCGCACGTTGCCCTCCCGGACGGTGTCGTCCAGGTGTTTGTCGTCCGTGCAGAACATAAACCGCTCCGTGGGCAGGCCGCTGTCCAAAAGGCCCTGCACCAGGGCCGTCAGGTTCTTGGCCGCGCTGCCCTCCCGCACCAGGATGGCCAGGCCGGCGGCCAGCTTTTCCGCGGCCTCGGCAAAGGCGGTGCATTCGTGCTCGGTGCCGATGCCCGCGGCCGCGTAGGCCTGCAGGTCCTTGCCGGAAAGGTCGGGCGCATGGCCGTCGGCCCGCTTGCCCGCGGCCCGCGCGGCGGCCAGCTTGTCCAGGATCACGTCCCTGCCGGCCACCACGTCCGGGTAGCACATCACCTCGCCCAGGCCCAGCACCCGCGGGTGGCCCATCAGCGGGGCCATGTCCGCGGCGGTGAAGTCGGCCCCGTTGGTCTCGAAGGGGGTGGCCGGCACGCTGGAGGGCAGCATCACGTACACGTTCAGCGGCAGATCCTCCGTGGCCTCCAGCAGCCAGCGCACGCCGGCCGCGCCGCGCACGTTCACGATCTCGTGCGGGTCCGCCACTAGGGTGGTGGTGCCCCAGGGCAGGATGGCCCGGGCCAGCGCGGCCGGCACGGCCATGGTGGATTCGATGTGCATGTGCGCGTCGATCAGGCCCGGCACCACCCACTGGCCCGTGCAGTCCCGCGTGCAGGGCCCGTCGTAGCTGCCCACGCCCGCCACCCGGCCCCCGGCAATGGCCACGTCCCCCTGGACGAACTGTTTGGTAAACACGTTCAGCACCAGGCCGTTTTTCAGCACCAGGTCCGGCGCCGCGCGGCCGGCGGCCACGTCCAGCAAATGCTTCCTCATCAGGGTCTGCCTCCTTTTCATAAAGCTTTTTCTTCAGTATACACCCTGGTCGCGCGGGGGACAAACCTTAAATTTAAGAAAAAACTATGAATTTTTTCCGCGGGGGCTTGACAAGCTAAAAATATGATGTAGAATAGTGTTAGCACTCGAAGGTGTAGAGTGCTAAAAAGACGGAAACACAACGGGCAAAACGCGGGGAAAGGAAGGGGAGGCGCATGGCGATCGACGACCGCAAACAGCGTGTGCTGCGGGCGATCGTGCGGCTGTACGGCACAGCGGGCGAGCCGGTGGGCTCGGGCCTGCTGGCGGAGGATTTCGGCCGCGCGGTGTCCAGCGCCACCCTTCGCAACGAGATGAAAGCCCTGGAAAAGCTGGGCCTGCTGGAGCAGCCCCACACCTCGGCCGGGCGTGTGCCCAGCAGCAAGGGGTACCGCTATTATATCGACAACCTGCTCACCACCCGCGCCCTCACCCCCAGGGAGAGGGCCCTGGCGGACGAGATGTTCCGCGAGATGGACTACGACCCCGAGCGCCTGGCCCAAAGCGCCGCCAAGGCCCTGGCCGATTGGACGGGCTACACGGCGGTGGCCACCACCCCCCAAAGCAGGGACCTGTACATCGCCCACTACGAGGTGATGCAGGTGGGCCGCTGCACGGCGGCCGTGCTGGCGGTGACAAGCGCGGGCGGCGTAAACACCCGCACCGCCAAACTGGATGTCAGCCTGGAACCGCAGGACGCGGAAAACCTTGCGCGGGCGCTGAACGAAAACCTCACGTTCCGCAGCGCGCCGGACATCGGCACGGCGCAGCTGCAGGAGGCCAGCAGCCAGTTGGGCGGCCGCGGCGGCGTATTGTACCCGGTCATCTCGGCGGCTTATAAGCTGCTGCGCGAGGCCGGCAGCGCCAAGGTGTTCCTGGAAGGGCAGGAAAATTTCCTGCGCCACACCGTGCCTGGCGCCGAACAGAGCTTCCGCACGCTGATGGAATTCTTCGCGGATTCCGAGGCGGTGAAGCGGGCCGTCAGCCCCCGCAGCGAACGCACCACCATCCTGCTGGGCGACGAGATCGAGGATTACCCCATGCCCGGCTTCTGCATCATGAGCAAGCGGTATGTGGCCGGCGGCGGCCAGGCGGGCACCATCGCCCTGGTGGGGCCCATGCGCATGCCGTACACGGAGATGATCCCCCGGCTCGAGTACTTTGCCCTGCTGCTGGGCGAGTGCATGTCCGGCCGGCCGGAACACGATAGATAGGAGAGAGACGCATGGCAGAGGAGAAAAAAACACCCGGGGCCTGTCCCGAACAGCCCCAGCCGGAAAAGGCCGGCGAGGGCAAAAAGGAGAAGGCGCCCAAAAAAGAAAAGACGGACGCAGCCAAGCTGGCCGCGGCGGAAGAGAAAGCCCAGGGCCTGGAAAAACAGCTGGCGGACGCGAAAGACCAATTGCTGCGCACCGCGGCCGAGTACGACAACTTCCGCAAGCGCAGCCAGCGGGAGAAGGAGGGGGCCTTCGGCGACGGCCTGGCCCACGCGGTGGAAAAGCTGCTGCCCGTGCTGGACACGCTGGAACTGGCCGCCAAAGCGGACACCGTGGACGAAAGCTATAAAAAAGGCGTGCTGATGACGCTGGACAAAGCCGCGGCCGTGTTCGGGGACCTGGGCGTGGCCGAGATCGAGGCGGCCGGCAAAGAGTTCGACCCCAACCTGATGAACGCCGTGATGCAGCAGCCCGCGCCCGAGGGCACGGCGGCGGGCCAGGTGCTCAGCGTGCTGCAGAAAGGGTACACCTACGGGGGCAAGGTCGTGCGCCACGCCACCGTAGTCGTCAGCGAATAAGCGCAAAACCGCGGCGCCGGGGCGCCGCATCCCCAAACAGCCATCACCTTTTTCAATATAGAAACAAATCAAACAAATAGAGGAGTGCATGAATATGAGCAAGATCATCGGTATCGACCTGGGCACCACCAACAGCTGCGTCGCCGTTATGGAAGGCGGCGAGCCCGTCGTCATCGCCAACGCCGAGGGCGCGCGCACCACGCCGTCCGTGGTGGGCTTTGCCAAAAACGGCGAGCGCCTCATCGGCCAGGTGGCCAAGCGCCAGGCCATCACCAACCCGGACCGTACCATCTCGTCCATCAAGCGCCACATGGGCACGGATTACAAGGTGGACATCGACGGCAAGAAATACACCCCGCAGGAGATCAGCGCCATGATCCTGCAGAAGCTGAAGGCGGACGCCGAGGCCTATCTGGGCGAGAAAGTCACCGAGGCCGTCATCACCGTGCCCGCCTACTTCAACGACAGCCAGCGCCAGGCCACCAAGGACGCCGGCGCCATCGCGGGCCTAGACGTGAAGCGCATCATCAACGAGCCCACGGCCGCGGCCCTGGCCTACGGCGCCGATAAAGAGAACGACCAGAAGATCATGGTGTACGACCTGGGCGGCGGTACCTTCGACGTGTCCATCATCGAGATGGGCGACGGCGTGACGGAAGTGCTGTCCACGGCCGGCGACACCCGCCTGGGCGGCGACGACTTCGACAACCGCATCATCGATTGGCTGGCCGGCGAGTTCAAGAAAGAGAACGGCGTGGACCTGCGCCAGGACAAAATGGCTGCCCAGCGCCTGAAAGAGGCGGCCGAGAAGGCCAAGATCGAGCTGTCCGGCGTGGCCTCCACCCAGATCAACCTGCCCTACATCCCCGGCGACGCCAACGGCCCCCAGCACCTGGACACCACACACACCCGGGCCAAGTTCAACGACCTCACCGCCGATCTGGTCGAGCGCACCATGGGCCCTGTGCGCCAGGCTTTGTCCGACGCCGGCCTGCAGCCCGGCGACCTGCACAAAGTGCTGCTGGTGGGCGGCTCCACCCGCATCCCCGCGGTGCAGGACGCGGTGAAGGACTATATGAAGCAGGAGCCCAGCAAGGGCATCAACCCCGACGAGTGCGTGGCCATCGGCGCCGCCATCCAGGGCGGCGTGCTGGGCGGCGACGTGAAGGGCCTGCTGCTGCTGGACGTCACGCCCCTGTCCCTGGGCATCGAGACCATGGGCGGCGTGTGCACCAAGATCATCGAGCGCAACACCACCATCCCCACCAAGAAAAGCCAGATCTTCTCCACCGCGGCCGACAACCAGCCCGCCGTGGAAGTGAACGTCCTGCAGGGCGAGCGCGAGTTTGCCCGCGACAATAAATCCCTGGGCGTGTTCAAGCTGGACGGCATCGCCCCGGCGCCCCGCGGCATCCCGCAGATCGAGGTCACCTTCGACATCGACGCCAACGGCATCGTGAACGTCTCCGCCAAGGACCTGGGCACCGGCAAGGAGCAGCACATCACCATCACCTCCTCCACCAACATG
>CAJMEU010000094.1 GCA_905212515.1 uncultured Oscillospiraceae bacterium
GCAGCTCCAGGTGCATGATGCTGATGCCGGCGTCCTGGGCCTCCCGCACGTGGCGGAAGTCCACGGGGCGGCCGTCAAAGGTCATCTCGCCGCCGTCCTTGGTGTAAACGCCTGCGATGATCTTCACCAGCGTGGATTTGCCCGCGCCGTTCTCGCCCAGCAGCACGTGCACCTCGCCCGGGCGGATGTCCAGGTCCACCTGGTCCAGCGCCAGGGTGCCGGGGAAACGCTTCACGATGCCTTTCATCGTCAGCAGGGTCTCCTGATTGGCCATCTCACTCTTTCTCCTCTCTTATATGAACAATCGCGTCCAACGCGTTAAAAGGATGGCTGGTCAGACAGCCGCATGCAGCTTTTGCGGATGACAAACGACAATTCCAGGATGCGGTAGGCGTCCGTGGAAAGGTCGTGGCCCCGGATCTTGTCGATGAGGATATCGGCGGCCGCCATGCCGATCTCATAGCTGGGCTGCGTCACTGTGGTCAGGTTCACGCCCTCGTAGCTGGAGATCTCCAGATTGTCCAGCCCCGTCACCGAATAATCCTCCGGCACGCGGTAGCCGTGTTTTTTGATATATTCCATCACGCCGATGGCGGCGAAGTCGTTCACGCAGGCGACGGCGGTGTACTTCATCCCGCTCTGCATCAGTTCCCGCATGGCGTTGTAGCCGCTCAGGCGGGTGGCGGCGCACACCTTGATGTCACTGTCCCACACGGGCAGCTTGTATTTGGCCATGGCCTTTTTGTACCCTTCCACCCGGTCCTCGAACTTGGGCGAGGCGCCCACGAAGGCGATGCGCTTGTGCCCCAGCTGGATCAGGTATTCGGTGGCCGTGTACAGCGCCTCGCGGGTGTCCACGCACACGAAGTTGGCCTCGCCGATGCGGTACTTCCTGCTCAGGTATACCTGGGGGATGTCCAGGGCCATCTGGGCCACCTTCTCGTGGGTGTCGGCAAAGGCGGCGTGGATCACCATGCCCTTCACGCCCATTTGCAGGAAATTCTGGATGTTGCGCACTTCCCGCGCCTCGTCCATGTCAGAGTCGGCCAGGATCAGGTTATAGCCGTAGCGCGCACAGGTGTCCTGGACGCCCTTGATGATCTGGATGCTGAAGGGGTTGTTCAGATCGGCCAGGCACACGCCGATGTTGGCGGGCAGGGGGTTTGCCAGCTCGGCCGCGCTGAACGCGTTCTCGTAATACCCCATTTCATAGGCCAGCTTCTGCACGGCTTCACGGGTCTTGGCGCTGATGCGCGCGCTGCCGTTCAGCGCCCGGGAAATGGTGGATTTGGAAACGCCCAGCTTTTGCGCAAGGTCGTCCACCGTGACCTTTTTCATAGACAGCCTCCCTGTGTTCCGCTGATATTTGTCCGAAAGTTTATCAATAGTTATCCAATTTTACGCCAATGTTTTGCGTTTTATCGGCGCAGTCCCGATGCTGCGCCACATGGACAGCCACGTTGTTGCCCTGTCATGACGCTATTGTAGCAACGCCGCCGTGGAAAGACAAGGCTATTTTTGTAATTGCCATTTTTTTGCGCAAAGTACGGCAATCTCAACAAAGCGGGGCCGGGCGGTTTTATCTAGAATTTACCCCTGAAAATCTACAACTTTTGTGAAAAATTTTACAAAAATTGGGATGCCTTTCCTGTATATTCTGGGATACATGGCCCTCCCCTGCGTTTTCCCTGACTGCGGCCGGCGCCGGGCAAACTGTCCTTCCATGGTTTACAACAGGGCGCTGCCTCGCTTTGTGCAACAAAATGGCACAATCTTGCGCAAACAATACAAAGGGCGGCGGGCGGATTCAACACTTAGCTGTTTTTTTCGAAACTTATTGATCAGTTCATCACAACACGCTATGATATTTGTTAAGATATATCCATAATTTATTCTTTTCTGTCCGTCAGCGATCCATTTTCCATGCAATAAGGAGGATTTGTTATGAAAGCCATCCAATTTGATGCGTCCAAGCCCTTGGACCTGATCCCCCTGGGGCGCGCGACCATCGACCTGAACCCCATCGACTATTACAAGCCCCTGGACGAGTGCGTCACCTTCAAGCGCTATCTGGGCGGCTCGCCGGCCAACATCGCCGTAGGCCTGGCGCGGCTGGGCAAAAAGGTGGGCTTCATCGGCAAGGTCTCGAACGACCAGTTCGGCAAGTACATCATCGACTATTTTGCCAACGAAGGCGTGGACGTGTCCCACGTGACCCGCTGCCAGGGGGGCCAGCGGCTGGCCCTCACCTTCACCGAGATCCTCAATGAAAACGAGAGCAGCATCATGATGTACCGCGACGCCATCGCCGACTTGATGCTGTCCGTGGAGGACATCGACGAGGCCTACATCCAAAGCGCCAAGGCGCTGCTCATCTCCGGCACGTCCCTGTGCGCCAGCCCCTCCCGCGAGGCGGCCCTCAAGGCCGTGGCCCTGGCCCGCAAAAACGGCGTGCCCATCGTGTTCGATATCGACTACCGCGAATACCGCTGGCAAAGCGCGGACGAGATCGCCCTGTACTACCACGCCGTGGCCGAACAGGCGGACATCATCCTGGGCTCCCGCGAGGAATACGACCTGACCATGGCCCTGCTGGCGCCGGGCCTGGACGACGCCGGGACGGCCGCCTACTGGCACGGCCACAAGGCGAAGATCGTGGTCATCAAGCACGGCAAGCAGGGTTCCACCGCCTATACCTGCGACGGCGAGCATTACAGCATCAAGCCTTTCCCGGTGAAGGCGCTGAAATCCTTCGGCGGCGGCGACGGCTACGGCTCGGCGTTCCTCTACGGCCTGCTGAACGGCTGGGAAATCATCGACTGCCTGGAGTTCGGCAGCGCCTCGGCCTCCATGCTGGTGGCCAGCCACGGCTGTTCGGCCGACATGCCCACGCCCGACGAGGTGCGGGCCTTCATCGCCAAAAGCAAAGCCCAGTACGGCGAGATGATCGCCCGGGGCTGAGAGAAAGAGAGGATTTATTATGAAGATCGGTTTTATCGGCCTGGGCATCATGGGCAAGCCCATGGCCCTCAATCTGGCCAAAAAGGGCTATGATCTGCAGGTGTACGACCTGAACGCCGCAAACATCGAGGCGGTGGCCGCCGCGGGCGCCGCGCCCTGTGCCAGTGTGGCGGGGGCCTGCGCGGGCGCGGACGTCATCATCACCATGCTGCCCAATTCGCCCCAGGTGGAGGACGTGGTCCTCTCCCCCGGCGGCGTGCTGGACAGCGCCCAGCCCGGCGCCCTTCTGGTGGACATGTCGTCCATCAATCCCATGGTGTCCATCTCGCTGGAGCAAAAGCTGGCGGAAAAAGGCCTGCGCATGCTGGACGCCCCCGTCTCCGGCGGCGAGCCCAAGGCCGTAGACGGCACCCTGTCCATCATGTGCGGCGGCCGCCAGGAGGATTTCGACCAGGTGCGCGAGCTGCTGCTGTGCATGGGCGCCTCGGCCGTGCTGGTGGGCAAGATCGGCAGCGGCAACACCGCCAAGCTGAGCAACCAGATCATCGTGGCCATGAACATCGCCGCCGCGTGCGAGGCCTACCTGCTGGCCGCCAAGGCCGGCGTGGAGGTGGAGAAGGTGTTCGACGCCATCAAGGGCGGCCTGGCCGGCTCCACGGTGCTGAACGCCAAAACCGGCATGATGATGGCCCACGATTTCAAGCCTGGCTTCCGCATCGGCCTGCACATCAAGGACCTCACCAACGCCATGGCCAGCGCCGGGTCGCTGGGCCTGCAGCTGCCCCTGTCCGGACAGGTGCTGGAGATGATGAAAGCCCTGGACGCCCAGGGCCACGGCGCGGACGACCATTCCGGCCTGCTGCGCTATTATGAAGAGCTGAACCAGTTCACCATTTGAGGAGGATTTCCATGCTGTGTGATTTGAACACCATTTTAAAAATCGCCGACAGCCGCCACTACGCCGCGGCGGCCTTCAACATCTTCGGCTACGAGGACGCCCGCGCCGTGGTGGACGCGGCCGAGGCGCTGCAAAAGCCCGTGATCCTGATGACCAACAAGGACGCGGTGGCCCACATGCCCTACGCGGTGCTGTCCGGCATCTGCACCTACATCGCCGAACACGCCGGCGTGCCCGTGTGCCTCCATCTGGACCACTGCGGCACCGTGGAGGGCTGCCTGGAAGCTATGGCGGCCGGGTATACCTCGGTGATGTTCGACGGCTCCCAGCTGCCCTTTGCGGAAAACGTGACCCTGACCAGGCAGGTGGTGGAGGCCGCCCACGCCCAGGGCGTCAGCGTGGAGGCCGAGATCGGCGCCGTGGGCTACTCCGACCCATCCATCCCCTTCAACCCCAAATTCACCGAACCGGACCAGGCCGCGGACTTTGCCGCGCAGACGGGCGTGGACGCCCTGGCCGTGGCCGTGGGCACCGTGCACCGCATGGAGGTGCAGGCCGCGGACCTGCAGTTCGGCCTGCTGGAGCGCATCCACCAGGCCGTGCCCACGCCGCTGGTCATCCACGGCTCCACGGGCGTGACGGACGAGGATCTGGTGAAGCTGGCCGATTACGGCGCCCGCAAGATCAACCTGGGCACGGTGCTGCGCATGGAGTTCGGCCGCACGCTGCGCGCCCAGTTCGAGGCCGACCCCAAAGCCTTTGACCGCATCAAGCTGTTCGGCCCCTGCATGGCGGCCGTGCAGAAAAAAGCGGAGGAGAAGTTCCGCCTGCTCTCCTCCCACGAACATTGAATGTTTCCTTTTCTCTCCTCGGCGCGGGCAGTTCTTGCCCGCGCCTTTTTTATCCTTTGTTTCACACGGTTCCCTGTGGCGCGGCGCGCGCGGATGTGTTATCATAGAGGAAATCCCCTTGTACACCGATGCCAAAAGGAGCTTTTATGAAAAAAAACGCTTTCCCCCTCGCGCTGTGGCTGCTGTTCGAAGCCGTGGCCGTCGTTTTGTGGCTGGCGCTGGATAATCTGTTTTATCTGTTCAACTTTTCCTATATCGGAACCTGCCTGGCCCTGGGCGTCACGCTTTACGGCAAGAAGGTCAAATATGCCCGCCATCTGGTCCAATTTGCCGTGGGGCTGTATATGCTCGTTTATCTGGGCGTCCTCTCCCGGGAAAACATGCAGCTTGAGGGCTTTTGGTACTACCTGTTCCTCGGCGTGTTCGAGGCCGCGGTCATCCACTACGCGGTGGCGAAAATTTTCGGCCCGCTGCTGTTCGGCCGCGGCTGGTGCGGCTACGCCTGCTGGACGGCCATGATCCTGGACCTTCTGCCCTATAAAACGCCGCGCAGCGGGCGCCGGAAGCTGGGCTTTATCCGCTACATCGTGTTCGCCGCTTCCCTTTTATTCGTGGGCGCGCTGTTTTTGCTGCAGGTGCCGGGCCTGGAGGAGATGCTGTTCCGCAGCTTCATCGCCGGCAATCTGCTGTATTATGCCGTCGGCGCGGGCCTGGCCTTTGCCCTGAAGGACAACCGCGCCTTCTGCAAATATGTCTGCCCCGTCACCGTGTTTTTGAAGCCGGCCAGCTATTACGCCCTGCTGCGGGTGAAGACCGACACGGAAAAATGTATTTCCTGCGGCAAATGCAAAACCGCGTGCCCCATGGACGTGGACGTCACCGACCCTGCCCGCAGCCGTGTGAACGGCACCGAGTGTATCCTCTGTTTTTCCTGTATCGACGCCTGCCCCCGGGGGGCTTTGCACTTATAGAAACACAAACTGAACGCCGGGCCGGGAGGTACCGTTTATGCCGCAAATGAACAAGGGCGGAAAATTTATTTTCGGCAAGTCGCTGCTGCGGGCGGACGGCCGCCTCTGCATCCCGCCCGGTGCCGCGCGGGAGTACGAGATCGCGGCGGACGGCACGGTGATCCTCTTCACCGGCAGCCGCTCCACGGGCGGCTTCTGCGTGACGCGGCCCGGGCTGCTGGGCCCCTCCAGGCTGGGCCACATTTTGGACGAACTGCCCGCCCTGGCCGCCCGCGCCCTGCCGGCCGGTGCCTTTGTCCGCTACAAGGGCCGCGCCTACTGCTGGCTGCCCGTGTCGACGCACGGCACCCTGCGGCTGACGGCGGACGTGCAAACGTTCCTGGGCCTTGCGCCGGGGCAGGCGCTGCTGTGCATCCGCAGCAGCGACATCGCCTTCACCCTGGGCGCCCGCGGCCCCCTGCTGGAACGGGCCGCGCAATTCCCCGGAACGATCGAAGTGTTTTGATCCATAAAAAAACGCGCGCCTGTAGGGAAACCAATACAGGCGCGCGATTTTATTTTTTACCGGTTCATCTCGCTGACCGGGCCGGTGGCGTTGTGCTGGGCGATGATGCCCTCGATCTCCTGCAGGTCGGAGGAGGGCAGGTCGCCGGGGACGGTGTTCTTCACGCTGGAGGTGGCGTTGCCGTACCGCATGGCCCGCTGCGGGTCGCCGTCCTGCAGCAATCCGAACAGCACACCGGACACATAGGCGTCGCCGGAGCCGATGCGGTCGATCACCTCGATGTCCCGGTAGGGCTCCTCGGTGTAGAACGCGTCGGCCGCGGCACTGTACACCACAGAGGTGAAATCGTGCCGGCTGGGGCTGAGCACCGTGCGCCGGGTGGTGGCCACCACGGACACGCCGTAGTCCCGGGCATAGCTTTTCATGATGTCCTGCAGCTCGCCGGTCTTTTGGAACATGCGGCGGCTGGTCTCTTCAGAGACGAACAGCACGTCCACCAAGGGCAGGATCTCTTCAATGGCCGCCCGGGCCTCGGCCTCGCCCCACAGGTTGGCGCGGTAGTTCACGTCGAAGGAGATCTGCGCCCCGCCGTTTTTGAAGCGGCGGATCAGCTCCGTGGCCACGGCCCGCGTATTGGGGCACAGCGCCAGGCTGATGCCGCTGGTGTGGAACATCCGCGCCGAGGCGTACACCTCGGGCGGGATCTCCTCCAGGCTGATGCGCGTCACCGAGGCGCCCTTGCGGTCATACACGATGGTGGGCTTGCGGGGAGCGGCGCCCGTCTCGTAGTAATACACGCCCAGGCGCGCGGCCGGCGAGGAATCGTACAGTAAGTAATCGTCGGATACGCCCACGGCGCGCACGCGGTTTTTCACAAAGGTGCCCAGCTCATTTTCGGGCAGCTTTGAGATGATGCCCGTGCGCAGGCCCAGCAGGGCCACGCCCGAGGCCACGTTCAGCTCGGCGCCGCCGGCGTGCTTTTCAAACACGTCCCCGTCCGCGATGCGGGCGTAGCGCGGCGGCGACAGCCGCAGCATGATCTCGCCGAAGGTGATCAGGTCAAAAGGTTTTTTCTCCATCCTTGCCCTCCTATTCCGTCCGCTGCTCCCGCCCGCGCGCGGGCCGCCGGGCGGTGAAAATACCCTTTTAGTGTATCACGCCGAAGGCCGGTTGGCAAGGGGCGCGCCGGGGTTTACAGCACCACGCCGTCCTTCCAGATGGAGATATCGCCGAAGCCCTGGGCCTCGCTTTTGCTTTTCCTGCCGCCGGCCACGTCCAGCACCAGGCGCAGCAGTCGGGCCGCCGCGCTTTGAATGTCCTCGCCCTCGGCCACGGTGCCGGCGTTGAAGTCCACCCAGCCCGGCTTTTGGGCCGCCAGGCGGCTGTTCGTGGCGATCTTCACCGTGGGCGCCGGCGCGCCGAAGGGCGTGCCCCGCCCGGTGGTGAACAAGATCAGATGGCACCCCGCCGCCGTCAGGGCGGTGGCGCTGACCAAATCGTTGCCCGGGCCCTCCAGCAGGTTCAGGCCCGGCACGCTGACGGCTTCGCCGTAGCCCAGCACGTCGGCCACGGGCGCGGCGCCGCCCTTCTGCACGCAGCCGCAGCTTTTGTCCTCCAGGGTGGTGATGCCCCCGGCCTTATTGCCCGGGCTGGGGTTCTCGTACACCACCTGGCCGTGGCCGGTGAAATATTGCTTGAAGCCCCCCAGCATGGCCGCGGCTTTGCGGAACACGGCCTCGTTTTGGCAGCGGCCCAGCAAAAGCCCCTCGGCGCCGAACAGTTCGGGCACCTCCGTCAGCACGGTGCTGCCGCCCTGGGCCACCAGCAGGTCGCTGAACGCGCCCACCACGGGGTTGGCCGTGATGCCGGACAGCCCGTCCGACCCGCCGCACTTCATGCCCACCACCAGCTTGGCGGCGGGCAGGCGCTGGCGCCGGTCCTTGCCCATATGCGCCGCCAGCTTCGCCAGCAGCGCGCCGCCGGCCGCCAGCTCGTCCGGCACGTCCTGGCAGGTAAGGAACTGCACCCGGTCCGGGTCGTAAGGGCCCAGCTCCTGCAAAAACTGCTCATGGGTCAGGTTTTCGCACCCCAGGCTCAGCACCAGCACGCCGCCCGCGTTGGGGTGGCGGCACAGGGCCGCCAGCAGCTTGCGGGTGCGGGCGTGGTCGTCCCCCATCTGGCTGCAGCCAAAGGGGTGGCGGAAGGCCCGCACCGCCTCCACGCCGCCGCTTGCCAAATGCCGGTTCTGCGCCGCCAGGGCCTGGGCTATATCGTTCACACAGCCCACGGTGGGGATAATCCACAGCTCGTTGCGCACGGCCGCGCGGCCGTCCGCCCGCAGATAGCCCTGGAAATAGTCCGGCTGCCGGGGCGCCAGCGGCGCGGCGGCGGGGGCGTAGGTATAGGCGGCAGCCTCGTCCAGGGCAGTCTTTACATTGTGCACATGCACCCAGGCGCCGGCCGGGATATCCCCCGCCGCGCGGCCGATGGGCACGCCGTATTTCACCACCGCCCCGCCGGCGGCGATGGGCGCCAGGGCCATCTTGTGGCCCTGGGGGATGTCCTCGGCGGCCGTCACGCCGGCAAAGGCCGTGCCGGCGGGCGCCGGGCGCAGGGCCACGGCCACGTTGTCGGCCGGATGGATGCGGATAAAATCGAGCATTTCTTCCTCCTTACTGCACCGCGCGCAGCATGGCATACGCGCCCTCGCGGCGGATGCCGGCCAGGCCCTCGGCCACCGCGGCCTCCAGGCCGGGCACCAGGGTCAGGTCCTCACCCCAGAAGGCCTCGTTCTGCAACACGGCGCGGGCCAGGGCCGGGGCGTCGTCCGCCCGGTGGGCCCAGTAAAACTCCAGCACCGGCCGGTCGTCCCGCACCAGGTAATCGTCGCCCGCCGGGCGGCGGCAGCAAAGGCCCTCGTCCGTCAGCGCCTGAAGCCCACAGGTGTAAAAGGCGATGTACGCCGCCAGGCTGAAGGCCAGGCGCGCGGGCAGGCGGCCGGTCTGCCGCACCGCTTCCCGCAGGCTGGGCAGGCAGCGGGCGCGCCATTTGGCGGTGGAGTTGAGGCTGATGGACAGCAGCGCGTGGTCGATGAAGGGGTTTTGGAACCGCTCGGTCACCGCCGCGGCGAATTCCTCCAGCTCCGGGCGGGGCAAAGGCAGCGTGGGGATGATCTCCTCGCGGATGGTGTTCTCCATGAACGCGCGGATCACCTTGTCCTCCATGCAGCCGCGCACGATGTCCTGGCCGGCCAGGTAGGCGGCCAGCACCATGCTGGTGTGGGCACCGTTCAAAATGCGCACCTTGCGCTGTTTATAGGGTGTGTGGTCGGGTGCCACCAGCACGGGCAGGCCCGCCCGGGTGAAGAAGGACAGCTCCTCCCGCAGCCAGTCCGGCCCCTCGATGACCCAGAAGCCGAACACCTCGCCGGTGTCCAGCAGCTTGTCCTCGTAGCCGTTCTCGGCGTTCAGGGCGTCGGCCTCGGCGCGGGGATAGCCGGTGACGATGCGGTCCACCAGGGTGGAGCAGAACAGGTTCTCCCCGTCCACCCAGGCGCTGAATTCGCCCGGCAGGCCCCATTGTTCGATGTACCGGTGCACGCACCGGCACAACGCCCGGCCGTTGTCGTCGATCAGCTCGCAGGAGAGGATCACAAACCCCCGCCCGCCCAGGCGCCAGCGCTCGTACAAAAAGCGGGTGAGCTTGGCCGGGAACGAGGCGGGCGGCGCGTCCTCGAATTTGCACGCCGGGTCGTAGGCGATGCCGGCCTCGGTGGTGTTGGAGGCGATGTAGCGCAGGTCGGGGTTGGCGGCGCAGGCCAGCAGGGCGTCAAAGTCCGCGTAGGGGTCCAAACAGCGGCTGACGGCGCTGATCACGCGCTTTTCGCTCACCTTCCGCCCGTCGGCAAAGCCGCGCAGGTACAGGGTGTACAGGCCCTCCTGCCCGTTGATGACCTCGGCCAGCCCCCGGCCGATGGGCTGGCACAACGCCACCTTGCCGTTAAACCCGCCGTGTTGGTTGGCCATGTCGAAAAAGTAGTCCACAAAGGCGCGCATAAAGTTGCCCTCGCCGAATTGCAGCACCCGCTCGGGCGCGTCCTCCAGCAGATAGCCCTCGTAGCCGTGCCGCTGCAGCGTCTCATAAGAAAGCCCTTCCATCCGTCTCATCCTTTCGAAAGCCCGTTTTTATCTGTAGTTTAGCACGCGCAAAAGGGCTTCGCAAGGAATCGGCGGCCCCGGGGGAAAGATTCGGCGCTTTCCCCAGCCAGGGCCTGCCGGCTTCGTCCGTTCAGACAAAAAACCGCGCATTTTGTTGCGCAGCTTTGCGCAACAAAGGGGACGGGCGGGCATTTATTTGCCCATTTCCTGGGTGCGGGCGCAGGCGGCCAGCACGGCGTCCATGGCCGCGCCGCGCACCCCATGCTGTTCCAGCGCGCGCACGCCGGCAATGGTGCTGCCGCCGGGGCTGCACACCTCGTCCTTCAATTGGCCGGGGTGCTTGCCGCTTTCCCGCACCAGGGCGGCCGCGCCCTCCACGGCGCCGGCCGCGCAGGCCAGGGCCTGGGCCCGGGACATGCCCGCGGCCACGGCGCCGTCGGCCAGGCCCTCGATGAACAGGTACGCCCAGGCCGGCGTACAGCCGGCGATGACGCCGCCCGTGTCCATCATGGCCTCGTCCAGGTCCAGCAGGCTGCCGGCCGCGGCCAGCAGCGCTTTGACGCGGGCTGTCTGCCCGGGCGCAACGTCCGCGTCCGGCGTGATGAACACGATGCCCTTGCCGATGGCGCAGGGCGTATTGGGCATGATGCGCATCACGGGCAGATCCACCCCGGCCAGCTCTTTCAGGCGGGCCAGGGACAGCCCCGCCGCCATGCTGACCAGAACCGGCCCCTGCCCCTGCTGCCGGCGAGCCGCCAGGGCGGGGCGCAGGCCCTCCAGCACAGCGGCCATCTGGAAGGGCTTGACGCCCAAAAACAGGTAGTCCGCTTTCTCCGCCGCTTCGGCGGCGCTGGCGGCCACGGTGCAGCCGTATTGGGCGGCCAACGCCTGGGCCTTGGCGGGGGTGCGGTTGTAAAGCACGCAGTCAGGGCCAAAGCCGCCCGCGGCGGCGGCCGCCAGCAGGGCGGCGGCCATGTTGCCGGTGCCGATAAAGCCGTAAGTACCCATAAAAACCTCCTTCATTGTGGGGAACAGTAAAACTTGTCCCTTCTGTCCGTTTTTTTCGTGGTAAGATGATAAAAGAAACGATGCGGGAAACGTCATCGCCGGCGTGGGGCGCAGCTTCCGGGGCCGCCCGGGCATTTGGCGGGCGCCTGTGCATTCGGCCAGCGTCTCCTTTGCTTCGCTGCGCTGCGCAAGGGATGGGACACAGCGTTTGATTGCCGCTTGTCCTTACAAGTTCCATCTTCGAAAGAT
>CAJMEU010000095.1 GCA_905212515.1 uncultured Oscillospiraceae bacterium
AAGTATGGGCAGGCGCCCCGGAAAACCGGGGCGCCGTTTTAGCGCCCTTGCGCGGCGGGATGGGCCTGTGGTATCATAAAGGGCGGAAATGGGGGATGGGATTTGGACATCAAGGCATGTGTGTTCGACATCGACGGCACTTTGCTGCCCGGTGGGCAGCAGGCGCTGAACGCGCGCGTCAAAGCGGCGCTGCGGGCGCTGCAGCAAAAGGGCGTGGCCGTCCTGGTCGCCAGCGGGCGGGCGCCCTTCGCGGCCCGCGTGGCCCTGGGGGGATTCGTGCCGGATTACCTCATTGCCTGCACCGGCGGCCTGGTCGAGGACAAAACCGGCGCCCATGTATATGAAGACTGCATGACAACCCAGGAGATGTACGCCCTGGTGGATTACTGCGAGGATTATGAGGTCCCCCTGAATTTTGTGTTCGACGATGGGTATTATGTATATGTGGAATACCAGCGCATGCGCGAAACCGGCACCGGCGCGCCGGGCACGCTGGCTTTTCTCAAAGACGGGGAGGATCAGAGAAAGCATCTGGAGCACATGCCCTACGCCGGATGCGTGTACGCCGCCCCGCGGCAAATAGCGGGCTTCCAAAAAAAATACGGCCATCTGGGCCTGCGCTTTTTGCCCTTTTCTTCCCGCGGGGATCGCTTTGACGTGGTGCGCGGCGACATGGACAAGGCCCGCACCGTGGCCTGGGCGTTGGAACGCCTGGGGACGGATTGGGCCCACACCGCCGCCTTCGGCGACGGCGAGAACGACGAGCAGCTGCTGGACAAAGCCGCCCTGCCCGTGGCCATGGCCAACGGCTGCGGGTTTTTGCAAAAGCCCGGCCGCCTGGTGGCCCCGCCCTGCGCCGAAGACGGGGCGGTGCAGGTGATCGAAAAATACTTATTGTAATAGTATACGAATTGTAAAAGGAGGCGGCGGCATGGCCTTTGCTCCTGTGTATACCGAGCGCGCCCACACGCTGATCGTGGGCACCTGGCCCAGCCCCAAAAGCCGGGCCCAGGGCTTTTTTTACGGCCACCCGCAAAACCGCTTCTGGCCTTTGCTGGCGCGCCTGCTCGGTCAGCCGGTGCCGCGCACGCCAGAAGAAAAGGTGCGCCTCATCCAGCAAAACGGCCTGGCCCTGTGGGATACCATCGAGCATTGCACCATCACCGGCGCTTCCGACGCCTCGATCCGCGACGTGGTGCCCACGGACATCACGGGCCTGTGCCGCTGCGCGCCCATCCGGCGCGTACTGTGCAACGGCGCCACGGCCTACAGCCTGTGTGTAAAGTACCAGGCCTTGCCAACCGGCATCGAAGTGGTGAAGCTGCCCAGCACCAGCCCGGCCAACGCCGCCTGGACGATGGACCGGCTGGCCGCCGCCTGGGGCCCTTGGCTTGCGGAAGGGGAAAGGAAGGAACGCCGTGTGGACCAATGAGGAGATCTTGCGCGTGGCGCTGGAACAGTCGGCCGTGGATATGAACTGCGCGCCCGGGGATTTTTTGGCCGCGCGCAGCAAGGTCGTACATTCCATGCCGCACCCGGGCGCCCGGCGCTATCTGGCGCTGCCTTTTTCCTGCAACTTAGTCAGCTATGGCAATCATATCGTGGCCTCCGTCAGCCCCGAGGCCGAGCCCGTCGTCCGGGCGTACATTGACGCCTATCCGGCGGAACATTGCTTCGAGACGCCGAACCTGCACGTGCTGTCCGACGGGCTGGCGCCCCTGGGGCTGAAAGTCTGCTTTATGGCGGAGTATTTCCTGCCTGATGTGACGCTGCTGCGCCCGCGGCCCAGCGCCTGTGAGACGCGGGTGCTGGGGCCGGAGGAATTTGCGGGCCTGTATCTGCCCCAGTGGGCCAACGCACTGTGCGAAAAGCGGAAAGCGCTGGACGTGCTGGCCGTCGGGGCCTATGAAGAAGGGGCGCTGGTGGGCCTGGCGGGCTGCTCGGCCGATTGTGACGCCATGTGGCAGATCGGAATCGACGTGCTGCCGGGCCACCGCCGGCTGGGCATCGCCTCGGCGCTGACCAGCCGCCTGGCGCTGGAGGCGCTGGCCCGGGGCAAGGTGCCTTTTTACTGCGCGGCATGGTCCAATATCAGGTCGGTGCGCAACGCCCTGCGCTGCGGGTTCCGCCCGGCCTGGGTGGAACTGACGGCCAGGCCGGCGGCCGAGGTGGACCAGATGAACGAAAAACACCGCCCGTAGGCGTGTTGGCGCGGAACACAGCGCAGTGATCTGCTGCGCAAGGGCTGTGTACTCGTCCAGATGCTCTGTAAGGGTTTTCTGTGTCATGGTGCGTCCTTCCTTCTGTATGGCGTTCCCTGCTCGGCGGGGCCTTCCGGCTGCTGTTCTCGATGCAAGCAGCGTGCGGCAAGCAATCGGTTGCTTGCGGCCTTCCAGTGAAGCGGGCTGGAGTCCTGTCAGGAATCTTCCTCATATGCCAAAGGGCCGGAAGGCCGCGATACAGCCCCTTGCCGACGCTACAACCGGCGGAAGCGGATTCGCTTGGATTAATGATGCAATCATCCAACGCATGGCCGCCGAAGCCGAGGGCGCACGAATGATAACCATTCCCGCCGATCTGTGGAGCCGGGCACAGGCCCACGCCCACACAGAAGGGCAAGGCGAAAGCGTGAACAGTTTTATAAACCGAGCCATAAATGAAACCATAGCGCGTGACAAGGAAAAATAACCGTGCTGCTTTGTGGAAAATGCCGATTGTTTCACATAGGGCTGGTGGGGTATAATAACAGCACAGGACGGTGAACGGAATGACAAAAGAAGAAATGCAGATTTTGCGAGATATGATGAAAGAGGAAATAGGGGCCGCTTTGGAGCCGGCAATGGAGCGGCTCGACAGAGTGGAAGAAGATACACGCCATACCCGTGTACTGGTAGAACAGCAAGACCACAAAATCAGCCTGATTGCCGAGCAGTACACCGATATCGCGGAGAAGCTGGACAAAGCCAACGACAGAGCCGCGCAGATCGACGACGTAAGGGACAGGCTGCGCACCCTGGAAACCGTCGTAATGAACCACACCGCGGCTATCAAGGAGCTGCGCAAAGCCGAATAAAGCACAAAGCGGGCAGCAATACGCTGCCCGCTCTTTTTGTGCGAATTTGTCCGCAAACCGCCGCTTTGGCGTCTGCCTCGGCGGGATAAAGTTTTCCCTTTGGTCGGTTGTATTGCTCTGTATCCATTCGCACGCATTATAAAAAAGCGCTGATTTGTCAATGCTATTTACATGCTATTATAGGCGATTGTGCGTATTAAAAAGCTCTTTTGAAACAAGCTGTTTCCCAAGGCAAACCCGCTGTCTGGCAAATAAAAAAGGCGGTTTTCACCGCCTTTTGCAAGCAACGCATCAGAAAAACAAGTCCTTCGAGGGATATTCAGCCTCGCAGGTCAGGCGCAGGCCCATCTTGCGCAGGGTGCCCTCGTCGCCGGAGTGCAGCATGCAGGTGGAGTGCATCTCGCAGTCCCGCAGCTTGGGCAGCTGGGCCATGGCCTTGGCCGTCATGGTATTGGTGGCCGCGGTGATGGACAAAGCCGCCAGCACGTCGTCCACCTTCAGCACGCTGGAGCGGCTGCCCAGGATGTTGATCTTCAATTTCAAAATCGGCTCCAGGATGATGGGGCTGATCAGCATCAGGTCGTCGTCGATGCCCGCCAGGCGCTTGATGGCGTTCAGCACGCAGGAGGAACAGGCGCTCATCAAATTGCTGGCTTTGCCGGTGACGATCTGCCCGTCGGGCAGCTGGATGGCCGCGGCGGACACGCCGGCCTCCTCGAGCTTTTGCAGGGCAGGGGCCACCACGGCGCGGTCGCCGCGCTTGAGGCCCAGCTCCTGCATGATGCGCTTGATCTTGTCCACGGAATCCTGGCTGCCCTTGCCCTGCTTGGCGTCGCACAGGGCCTTGTAGTAGCGGCGGATGATCTCCTGGTCGGCGGCTTCGCGCACGGCCTCGTCGTCGCAGATGGCGTAGCCCGCCATGTTCACGCCCATGTCCGTGGGGGACTTGTACACGTTGTCCTCACCGATGATGCGCGAGAGGATGTTCTTCACGATGGGGAAGGCCTCCACGTCCCGGTTGTAGTTCACCGTGGTCTCGCCGTAGGCCTCCAGGTGGAAGGGGTCGATCATGTTCACGTCGTCCAGGTCCGCCGTGGCGGCCTCGTAGGCCAGGTTCACCGGGTGCTTCAGCGGCAGGTTCCAGATGGGGAAGGTCTCGAACTTGGCGTAGCCGGCGGTGTGGCCGTGACGCAGCTCGTGATACACCTGGGACAGGCAGGTGGCCAGCTTGCCGCTGCCCGGGCCGGGGGCCGTCACCACCACCAGGGGCTTGGTGGTGGCGATATAAGGATTGGCGCCGTAACCTTCGTCGCTGCAGATATAATCCACATCCGTGGGATAACCCTTGATGGGGCGGTGGATATAATTCTTCACGCCCCGCTCGGTCAGCTTCTTGGCAAAGGCATCCGCGGCGGGCTGGCCCGTGTACTGGGTGATCACCACGCTGTTCACGCCGATGCCCATTTTGGTGATGTCGTCGATCAGGCGCAGCACTTCCATGTCATAGCTGATGCCCAGGTCGGCGCGCACCTTGGTCTTTTCAATGTCGCCGGCCGAGACGGCGAAGATGATCTCCGCCTGTTCCCGCAGCTCGTATAAAAGGCGGATCTTGCCGTTGGCGTCAAAGCCGGGCAGCACCCGCGCGGCGTGGTAATCGTCGAACAGCTTGCCGCCGAACTCCAGATACAGCTTGCCGCCCCATTGGGCGATGCGCTGCTTGATGTGCTCGGTCTGCTTCTGTACGTACAATGCGTTGTCGAATCCCTGTTTCATCCTGCGCTCCCCTTTGCCGAAATCGGCCGATGCCGGCCGGGCTTTTAAAATCACACACATAATAAGATACCACGATTTTGTTGCAGATACAAGGCAAAGCCTTTGCATTTTCCGCCCAAAAATTTCTTTGTCAGGGAAAATGAAGGTTGAATTTGCGTCAAAATCCTTGTACAATAGATACATTGGTATCCTGGGGGAATGTCTCTCTCTATCCTGCGGCGCGGGGCGGCGTCAAAGCCGGCTTATGCCGAATGCCGGGGGGAAATATGACAGTTTTGGTATTTTCCATTTTTCCCGGATGCTGTTATAATAGGGGCAAATCCCGTTCCAACAACTGTGTGAAAGGGGCCGGGCGGTGAATAAGCACGAGTGGCGGGCCATCATCCGCGACCTGGCCTGGCTGACGCAGGTGGGCTTTTCCGTGGCGGTGCCGCCCATCCTGTTTTTGCTGGGGGCCTGGTGGCTGCAGCGGCGCTTCGGCCTGGGCGTCTGGGTGTGGGCCGCGGCCATTGTGCTGGGCCTGGGCACGGCGGCCAGTTCGCTGCGCAGCTATTACCGCTATATCCAGCGCCGGGCCGGCGGCCCGCGCGGACAAAAACCCCATGACGGGCCGGAAGGGAAGGACGAACCGTGAAACTGCAAGAAGCGACCAAGCATGAGGTGCTGCGCATCGGCGTCGGCGTGCTGTGCCTGTGCGCGGTGGAAAATATCGTTTACCTGTGCCTGCACCGGTGGGGCGCGGGCGTCGTCTGGGGCAGCTTGCTGGGAAGCGCGGCGGCCGTGCTGAACTTCCTGTTCATGGCCGTGACGGTGCAGCTGGCCGTGGGCGGCGCGGACGAAAAACAGGCCAAACTGAAAATGCAGTTTTCCTACAGCGTGCGCATGCTGGTGCTGCTGGGCGTGGTGGTGCTGGGCTTTGTGCTGCCGGCGCTGGACGGCCTGGCCACGGCGCTGCCGCTGCTGTTCCCCCGCATCGTGATTTTTTTGCTGCGGGTGACGGGCTTTTATAAGCCCGATCAGGACGAGACGCCGAAGAGAGGAGACGACGAGCCTTGAGTGTAGAGATCAACGGCGCAAAAATATTCTTCACCATCCCCGTTTTGGGCGGCATCCCCATCACCGAGACCATGGTGAACGCCTGGCTGGTGATGGCCATCATCACCGGGCTGTGCATCTGGCTGACCCACGGCATGACGGTGCGCGGCACCGGCAAGCGCCAGGTGGTGGCCGAGCTGCTGGTGAACACCGCCCAGAATTTCGTGGACACCAACATGGGCAGGAAGTTCAGCCATTACGCCCCCTTCGTCGCGGCGCTGTTCAGCATGTCGCTGCTGTCCAGTTTGCTCAGCCTGGTGGGGCTCTATCCCCCCACCTCGGACCTCTCCACCGAGCTGGCCTGGGCCGTGGTGGTGTTCATCATGATCACGGCCACCAAGATCAGGACCGGCGGCGTGGGCGGCTACTTGAAAGGCTTTACCGAGCCGATCTTCGTGCTGACGCCCTTCAACATTTTGTCCGAGCTGGCCACGCCCATCTCCATGGCCTTCCGTCACTTCGGCAACATCGTGTCCGGCAGCGTCATCTCCACGCTGGTGTACGCGGCCCTGGCCGTGGCCAACAAGGCCCTGTTCGGCTGGCTGCCGGGCTTTTTGGGCTGGCTGCTGGGCAATATCCCCTTCTTGCAGGTGGGCGTCCCGGCCATCCTGTCCGTGTATTTTGATCTGTTCTCCAGCGCCATGCAGGCGTTCATCTTCTGCATGCTGACGATGCTGTACATCGCCAACGCGGCGGACGATGGTTCCGAAGAGGCGGCCGCCGCCTGAATTCGTGTTCCCGCGGCGGAGGCCGCGTGCTGATAATTGTCATCAATTGATTACAGGAGGATGTTTTCTATGTTGGAAAAAGCAATCGTTCTGGCCGGCTGCGCCGTGGGCGCGGGTCTTGCACTGATCGCGGGTATCGGCCCCGGTATCGGCGAAGGTTACGCCGTGGGCAAAGCCTGCGAGGCCATCGGCCGCCAGCCCGAGGCAAAGGGCTCCGTCACGTCCACCATGCTGCTGGGCTGCGCCATCGCCGAGACCACCGGTATCTACGGTTTCGTCACCGGCCTGCTGCTGATCTTCGTCGCGCCGGGCCTGTTCATGAATATGCTGGGCTAACTGGGCGGTACACGGCGCGCAAAGCGCGCGCCGATCAACAAAAGGGAGGAGACCTATGGAACAATTTCAATCCCTTGTCACCGTGGCCCCGTGGACATTCATCGCAACGATCTGCAACCTGTTCATCCTGATGGCGCTGGTGAAGAAATTCCTCTTCAAGCCCGTGCAGAAGGTCCTGGCCCAGCGGGCGCAGGAAGTGGCCGACACCTATGAAAAGGCCGAATCTGCCCAAAAGGATGCCCAGGAGCTGAAGGCCGAGTACGAGCAGCGGCTGCAAAGCGCCAAGCAGGAGGCCGGCGAGATCGTCAAGACGGCCACCGAGACGGCGGCGCGCCGCGGCGAGGCCATGGTGAACGAGGCGCGCAGCGAGGCCGCGGCCCTGAAGACGAAGGCGGAAGCCGAGATCGCGGCCGAGCGCAAGAAGGCGGCGGGCGCGCTGAAAAACGATATCTCGTCCATGGCGTTGGCCATCGCCGGCAAAGTGGTGGAGAAAGAGCTGGACGAGAGCGCCCACAAAGCGCTGATCGACGGCTTCATCAGCGAGATGGGTGACGCGTCATGACGGCCGCCGCGCAGGAATATGGCGGCGCGCTGTATGCCCTGGCGGTGGAGCACCGCTGCGAGGACGCGCTGCTGGAAAGCCTGTCCGCGGCCAGCAGGCTGCTGGACGAAAGCCCCCGCTACGTGGGCATGCTGGAAAACCCGGCCCTGCCTAAGAACGAGCGCCTGGCACTGCTGGACGAGGCCTTCGGCGCGGGCGTGCACCCCTTTGTGCTGAATTTTATGAAAATTCTCTGTGAAAAGCGGGAGATGGGCGTGCTGCACGGCGCGGCCGCGGATTTCCGCGCCCGCTGGGACGAGGCCCACGGCCGCCTGGGCGCCGTGGCGCAAAGCGCCGTGCCCCTGACAAAGGCCCAGCAGGACAAGCTGGCCGCCAAACTGAGCGAACTGACCCACAAACAGGTCTATGTGCGCTACGAGGTGGACCCGGCCCTGGGCGGCGGCGTGCGCGTGAAGGTGGCCGGCAAGGAGCTGGACGGCACGGTGAAGGGCCGCCTGGAAGCGTTGCGCCGGGCGCTGACGGAGTGAAGAGAGAAAGAGAGCTGGTGAGACTATGCAGTTAAAACCTGAGGATATCAGCAAGATCATCAAAAGCCAGATCGAGCATTACGACAACAGGATCGAAACGGCCGAGACCGGCACCGTCATCCTGGTGGGCGACGGCATCGCCCGGGCCTATGGCCTGGACAAGTGCATGGCCAACGAACTGGTGGAGTTTGCCAACGGCGAATACGGCATGGCCCTGAACCTTGAGGAGAACAGCGTGGCCATCGTTATTTTGGGCGATGACCGCGGCATCAAGGAGGGCGACACCGTAAAGCGCACGGGCAAGGTGGTCAGCGTGCCGGTGGGCGAGGGCATGATCGGCCGCGTGGTAAACGCGCTGGGCCAGCCCATCGACGACCGGGGGGCCATCGAGGCCGCGGAATACCGGCCCGTGGAGCATAAAGCCCCGGGCATCATCGAACGCAAGAGCGTCAGCGTGCCGCTGCAGACGGGCATCAAGGCCATCGACAGCATGATCCCCATCGGCCGCGGCCAGCGCGAGCTGATCATCGGCGACCGGCAGACGGGCAAAACCACCCTGGCCACCGACACCATCATCAACCAAAAAGGCAAGGACGTAGTGTGCATCTACGTGGCCATCGGCCAAAAGCGCAGCACCGTGGCCCAATTGGTGGAGAACCTGACGGTGAACGGCGCCATGGATTACACCATCGTGGTGGCGGCCACGGCGTCCGAGCTGGCGCCGGTGCAGTATATCGCGCCCTATACCGGCTGCACCATGGGCGAGTATTTCATGGATCAGGGCAAGGACGTGCTGGTCATTTACGACGACCTGTCCAAGCACGCGGTGGCCTACCGCGCGCTCAGCCTGCTGATCCGCCGCCCGCCCGGACGCGAGGCCTACCCCGGCGACGTGTTCTATCTGCACAGCCGCCTGTTGGAGCGCGCCGCGCGCTTGGCGCCGGAGTACGGCGGCGGCAGCCTGACGGCTCTGCCCATCATCGAGACCCAGGCCGGCGACGTGTCGGCCTATATCCCCACCAACGTCATCTCCATCACCGACGGCCAGATCTTCCTGGAGACCGAGCTGTTCCACTCCGGCATCATGCCCGCGGTGAACCCGGGCATCTCGGTGTCCCGCGTGGGCGGCAACGCCCAGATCAAGGCCATGAAAAAGGTGGCCGGCACCCTGAAGCTGCTGTACTCCCAGTACCGCGAGCTGCAAAGCTTTGCCCAGTTCGGCAGTGACCTTGACAGCGACACCAAACGCCGCCTGGCCCAGGGCGAACGCATCGTGGAGGTGCTGAAACAGGGCCGCAACCAGCCTGTGCCCGTGGAGGACCAGGTGTGCATCCTGTATGCCGTCACCCACGACCATCTGGTGGAAGTGCCGGTGGAGCTGGTGCGCACCTATGAGGCGGAGCTGTACGAGGACCTGGCCAGCCTGCACGAAGCTGACGTGCTGGCGCCCATCCGCGAGACGGGCAAGCTGGAAGAGGACACCGAGACCGCGCTGAAGGCGGCGCTGGCGGACTTCACCAAGCGGTTCCTCGCATCCCATACGTAAAGGAGGCCGTGACGGATGGCCGGAGCGTCCATGAAGGACATCAAGCTGCGCATCAAAAGCGTGGAGAGCACCATGCAGATCACCAAGGCGATGGAGCTGGTGGCCTCCTCGAAACTGCGGCGCGCCAAAGAGCGGGCCGAGCGCACGCGCCCCTATTTTGAGACCCTGCACACCACACTGACGGACATCGCCTATGCCAACCGCGAGTTTTCCTCGCCCTATGTGCACAAGCGGCCGGTGAAAAAGACGTGTTATGTGCTGATCGCCGGCGACCGCGGCCTGGCCGGCGGCTACAACGCCAATGTGTTCAAGGCCGCCGCGGCCGATATGGGCGGCGACCCCGTCTGTGTGGTGCCCATCGGCAAAAAGGCGCTGGAACACGCCCATCGCCGCGGCTGGGAGATCCTCACCGAGCACTACGACGTGGCCGAGGACGTCAGCCTGGGCGGCTGCTTTGAGCTGGCGAAGATGCTGTGCACGGGTTTTTGCAAAGGCGAGTTCGACCAGGTGAAAGTGGTGTACACAAACTTTGTGTCCATGCTCAGCCAACAGCCGGCGGTGTTGAAATGCCTGCCGCTGAATTACGACCGCACCCAGGCCAAGAACGACCCCCAGGCCATGACCATGTACGAACCCTCCAGCGAGGCCGTGTACGACGCCATCGTGCCCGAGTACGTGGGCGGCATCCTGTACGGGGCCATGGCCGAAAGCGTGGCCAGCGAGATGGGCGCGCGCCGCACGGCCATGGACGCGGCGTCCAAAAACGCCGAGGAGATGATCGGCGATCTGTCCCTGCGCTACAACCGCGCGCGCCAGGGCGCCATCACCCAGGAGATCACCGAGATCGTGGCCGGGGCAGAGGCATAGCCCCACTTGGCGAATGCCGCCGCAGGCAGCGTGAGCCTACCCCCGCAGGGGGCCTTGAGGAGCGAGGAAGCACCGAGGCGCGCGGATAGCGCGCCGAATGCGACGAGGGACGAAAGGGTGGGGCTGCCGTTCGAGGAGCGAAGCGACGAGAACCGTCCCCTATGGGCGCCCGCGCCCGGCGTAGGACGCAGAAGCCGTTTCCCGTTTTTCGCAAATCCCTGAGCGATACGCCGCCCAAGGCGCCGTGAGCAACCATGCAAATCCCGCACTTGTTTTATCCTATTCAAAGGAGATAAGCCAATGAGCGAAAAAAACATCGGCACAGTGATCCAGATCATGGGCCCTGTGCTGGACATCCGCTTCCCGGACGGGCATCTGCCGGGGCTGCTGAACGCCATCACCGTGCAAAACGGCGATGACACCATCACGCTGGAAGTGGCCCAGCACATCGGCGACGACGTGGTGCGCTGCATCGCCATGTCCAGCACCGACGGTTTGGTGCGCGGCGCGCAGGCCGTGGACATGGGCGGCCCCATCACCGTGCCCGTAGGGGACGAGACCCTGGGCCGCATCTTCAACCTGCTGGGCGAACCCGTGGACAACCTGCCCGCGCCTGAAGCGCAGGAGCGCTGGCCCATCCACCGCCAGGCCCCGGCCTATGACGAGCAGGAGAGCACCACCGAGATCCTGGAGACGGGCATCAAGGTGGTGGACCTGATCGCCCCCTACGCCAAGGGCGGCAAGATTGGCCTGTTCGGCGGCGCCGGCGTGGGCAAGACGGTGCTGATCATGGAGCTGATCAACAACGTGGCCAAGCAGCACGGCG
>CAJMEU010000096.1 GCA_905212515.1 uncultured Oscillospiraceae bacterium
CCCGGGCGATGCCGATGCGCTGGCGCTGGCCGCCCGAGAACTCGTGGGGGAAGCGATTGGCATGCTCCCGGTTGAGGCCCACGGTCTCCAGCAGCTCGAACACGCGCTGGCGGCGGCCCTCTTTATCGTACATGTTGTGGATCTCCATGCCCTCGGCGACGATGTCGCCCACGGTCATGCGGGGGTTCAGGGAGGCGTACGGGTCCTGGAAGATGATTTGGGCTTTCTTCGAGTAATTGAAGCGGTCCCGCGTCTTTTTCAGGTCCACGGGGGTGCCGGCGTAGGTCAGCTCGCCCTTGGTGGGGTGATAGATGCCCATCACCACGCGGCCCAGGGTGGACTTGCCGCAGCCCGACTCGCCCACGACGCCCAGCGTCTCGCCCTTGTAGATATCCAGGGTGATGCCGTCCACAGCCTTCAGCGTTTTGCCGCGGCCCACGTTGAAGTACTTGCAGATGCCGTTGAGGGAGACCAGCTTTTCCTTGTTCGTCATATCCGCCATGTCAGTTCCCCTCCTTCAAGTCTTGCGGGAAGTCCGGGTGCAGGCGCCAGCACACGGCCTTGTGGCCGTTGCCCACGTCGTACGTGGGGGGCACGTGCTTTTTGCAGACCTGCATGCAGTGCTCGCAGCGGGAGGCGAACTCGCAGCCCTTGGGGGGCGCGAACAGGTCGGGCGGGGTGCCGGCGATGGACACCAGCTTCTCGCCCCGGTCCGTGTCCACGGTGGGCAGGCTTTTCAGCAGGGCCTGGGTGTAGGGGTGGCTGGGCCGGTAGAAGATCTCCTCGGCCGTGCCCGTCTCCACCACTTTGCCCGCGTACATCACGGCCACGCGGTCGGCCAAATTGGCCACCACGCCCAGATCGTGGGTGATGAGGATGATGGCGGTTCCCGTCTTTTCCCGCACCTCGGCCATCAGCTGCATGATCTGCGCCTGGATGGTCACGTCCAGGGCGGTGGTGGGCTCGTCGGCGATGAGCAGCTTGGGCTCACAGCTCATGGCCATGGCGATCATGGCCCGCTGGCGCATGCCGCCGGAAAATTCGTGGGGGTACTGCTCGGCCCGCTCGGCCGCGTTGGGGATCTGCACCATCTCCAGCAGGCGGACGGCCTCTTTCCTGGCCTCCTCGCGGGAGAGCTTGCGGTGCTGGCCGATGGCCTCCGTCAGCTGCTTGCCCACCTTCATGGTGGGGTTCAGGCAGGTCATGGGATCCTGGAAGATCATGCTGACCAGCCGGCCGCGGATGTCCTGCATCTTCTTCTCGCTGGCGGCCACGATGTCCTCGCCGCACAGGTCGATGGTGCCCTGCTTGATGCGCGCCGGGGGCATGGGGTTCAGCTTCATGATGGTTTGGGCGGTGACGGATTTGCCGCAGCCCGACTCGCCCACGATGGCCAGCACCTCGCCCTCGCCCACGTGCAGGCTCACGCCGCGCACGGCGTGCACCTCGCCTGCGTAGGTGTCGAAAGACACGTGCAGGTTTTCGATTTTCAATACGTCTGCCATGTGTCCTTACCTCCTCAGTTTCGGGTCAAAGGCGTCGCGCAGCGCGTCGCCCAGCAGGTTGAAGCTCAGCATCGTGACGCAGATGAGCACGGCCGGGATCATCATCTGGTAGGGGTACAGGCGGAACATGCTGAAGCCGTCGTTGGCCAGCTGGCCCCAGGAGGACTGGGGCACGGGCACGCCCAGGCCGATGAAGGAGAGGAAGCTCTCGTTGAAGATCATGCCCGGGATGGCCATGGTGACCTGCACGATGACCACGCTGAGCAGGTTGGGGATCAGGTGTTTGAACAGGATGCGGCGGGGCTTTGCGCCCATGGCCTTGGCGGCCACCACGAACTCCTGCTCTTTCAGGGCCACGATCTGGCCGCGCGTCAGCCGCGCGATGCCCGTCCAGCCCACGATGATGTAAGCGATGACCATGCTGGTGGCGCCGGGGGACAGCACCATCATCATCACGATGAGCAGGATCAGGTAGGGGATGCCGTTGATGACCTCCACCGCGCGCATCATTACGTTGTCCAGGGCGCCGCCCACATATCCGGAAATACCGCCGTAGACCAAACCGATGATGCAGTTGGCCACCACGGCCGTGAGGGCCATGGTGAGGGACAGCCGGCCGCCCATGGCGGCACGGGTGAGCAGGTCGCGGCCCAAGCTGTCGGTGCCCAGCCAGTGCATGTGGCCGGTGTCCGCGCAGCGGGTGAACATGGGCGCGTTGGTGTGGGTGACGTGCTGCTGCTCCTCAGTAAAGGGGCTGAAGATGGGCTGCAGCACGGCGAACAGCACGATCAGCGCCACGGCGACGATGCAGACGATGGCCGTTTTGTTGCTGAACAAGCGGCGCATGGCGTCCTGCCAGAAGCTGATGGAGGGGCGGGCGATGGCCTCGCGGGAGGAGGCGTCCGGCCCCACCCAATCAAAGTCCGCGGGGGCGGGATCATAAGGGGCGGCGGCAGCGGCGCGCGCCTCTTCCTCGGCGGCCAGCTGCGCGGCCAGCGCTTTCTGTTTCTTGCTCATGTCCCTCACCCCTCCTTTCCGTCGGCCAGCTTGACGCGCGGGTCAATCAAGCAGTACAGCACGTCTACCACCAGGTTGGCGAACACCAAAAACGCGCCGTAGAACAGCGTGGTGCCCGCGATCAGCGTAAAATCGTTGTTCTGGATGCTGGTGACGAAGAACTTGCCCATGCCGGGGATGGCGAAGATCTTCTCCACCACAAAGGCGCCCGTGAGGATGGCGGCCGTCTGCGGGCCCATGATGGTGACGATGGGCATGATGGCGTTGCGCACCGCGTGCTTCCAGATGATCTTCTTCTGGCCCAGGCCCTTGGCCTTGGCCGTCTTGATATAATCCTGGTTGAGCACGTCCAGCATGCTGGTGCGCATCATGCGCGAGACCACGGCCAGCGTGCTGAAGCCCAGGGCGAAGGCGGGGATCAGCTTGCTCATCTCGCCGTTCCAGCCCGTGATGGGGAACAGCTTGAAGCCCAAAAGCTTCGGTAATTGCAGGCCCAGCCCATATTGCAGGAGCGCGCCAATGATGAAACTGGGCATGGACACGCCCAAAAGGGCGATGAACATGCTGCCCGTGTCCCATTTGGTGCCGCGCTTCACCGCGGCCAGCACGCCCAGCAGGATGCCGGCCACCGTGGAGAAGATCAGCGCGCGCACGCCCAGTTCAAAGGAATAGGGGAAGCTTTCGGCGATGATGTCGGTGACGGCGCGCCTTGTTTTGATGGACACGCCCAAGTCCCCATGCAGCACGTTGCCCACATAGGTGATGAACTGTTCGGGGATGGATTTATCCAGCCCATACCGGGCCTCCAGGGCCGCCATGACGGCCGGGTCGATGGATTTGCCGGTGCTGAAGGGGTCGCCCGGCATGGCGTGCATCATGAAAAACGTGATCGCCACCAGCAGGAAGATCGTGAGGATCGAATAAAAGAGGCGCTTCAAAATATATTTTGCCACGCAAAACCAGCTCCTTTTCTGTCAAAAATGGAACAAGCGGTATATTTGCTTCTCTCAATGTTTTCACGGGCGGCCGGCGCCGTCCGGGCCCAGAAGCAAAAAGACAAAACATTGAGAGAAACAAACAGGGCCGCCGGTATTTTGTGCCTGTCTGCCGCGGCGCGTGCCTGTAAAAAGAGAAAAAAATAGCCGCAGGGCTATTTTCAGCCGGCCGCCCGCCAGGCGGCGGCCTACAGGATCCGCGCAAATTTTCACAGGGGCAAACGCAAGAAAAAACCGGCTGCCTACTGCGCGCAGGCAGCCGGTTTCTCTCAGGTGCAACAGTTCGCGGCCAAACTTACCCCACGATGGTGGCGTAGTGCATCACGATGTCCTGGAAAGCGGTACGGACAACGCCCGTCAGCTTGTCGGATGTGATGTAGTCGCGGATACGATGATAGATGGGGCCGATGGGCATTTGTGCCATGCGCCGCTTTTCGGCATAGATCATGAACTCCTCGCGCTTGGCGGCGTCGGCCTCGGTGTAGGAGGAGGCGATCAGCTCGTCAAACTCGGTGTTGCTCCAACCGGTGTGGTTGTTGCCACTGTCGGTCACGAACATGTCCAGATAAGTCAGGGGGTCGTCATAGTCGGGGCCCCACAGCGCGAAGCAGACGTCATAGGTCTTCTCGGGCTCGGCCTGCAGACGGCTCTTGAAGGGCAGCTGGGTGACGGTGGCCGCGATGCCGAGCCTCTCTTTCCACTGGTTCTGGATGAAGGCGGCGGTCTTGTAGGCGTTGTCGCCCTCGTCGGTGACGTAGTTCAGGTTGATGGAAGCGGGATCCACACCGGCCTCGGCGCAGCCCTCTTCGAACAGGGCCTTCACGTCGTCCGCAGAGATGCTGCGGTCGATCAGGTTGCCGCGGGCTTCGCTGTAGGCGCCGCCGTTGATGGCGTCAGGCACCATGCCGGTGGCAGCCAGATAGCTGTTCTTCAGCACGTCGCGGTTCAGGCTCTCGGCGTCGATGGCCATGGTCAGGGCACGGCGCACCTTGGCGTTGCTGAGCGCGGGGGTGGAGGCGGAAACGGTGTTGTACTCCAGATAGCCGGGGGCGGCGTCCGGGTACTGGCCCGGGGTGCAGCCCTCGCCCTTCAGCAGCTGGACCTGATCGCCGGACAGGCCGACCATGTCGAGCTCGCCGCCCTGGAAGCTGTTCAGGGCCGCGCCGGAATCAGAGATCATGACCATCTTCACTGTGGGGATGAAGGCCTTGTTCTCTTTGTCCCAATAATTGTCGTTCTTGGTGATGGTGACATGGTCCTCATGCTGCCACTCGCTGATGACATAGGGGCCGTTGTACAGCATCTTGTCGGCGTCCAGGGCATAGCCGTCCACGCCGCCCATCTCGTTGTAGAACTTCTCGTTCATGGGATAGAAGCTGGGGAAAGCGCACATGCTGAGGAAGTAGGCGCAGGGGTTGGT
The DNA here is from genome assembly GCA_905212515.1 of uncultured Oscillospiraceae bacterium. Classification (GTDB taxonomy): domain Bacteria; phylum Bacillota; class Clostridia; order Oscillospirales; family Ruminococcaceae; genus Ruthenibacterium. The sequence goes on from CAJMEU010000096.1 coordinate 4,938, forward strand.
CAGGGTGATCTCCAGGGTGGTGTCGTCGATGGCTTTCACACCCAGATCCTCCGGGGAACCGGTGCCGGCCAGCAGTTCGCTGGCGCCCTGCACGTAGGAAGCCCAGGTGCCGGCATAGGCCGCGCCGGTCTCGGCGGTGAAGTGCTGGGTCAGGGCGAACACGAAGTCGTTGGCAGTGACGGGGTCGCCGTTGCTCCACACAGCGTTGTCGCGCAGGTGGAAGGTGTAGACGGTGCCCTCAACGCCGTCGGCGTTGGCGGACACGTCCCAGCTCTCGGCCACGCCGGGGATGGGCTGGTTGTTCTCATCCAGGCTGGTCAGGCCCTCCAACACGTCGCGCATGATGCTGATGGCGGTGGCGTCCGTGGTGGTGATGCTGTTCATCTCGGGCGGCTCGGTGTTGATGTTGATGGTGACCATATCCGCATCCATGGTGCCCGGATACAGGCCGTTGGTCATGCTGGTGCCGGCGGCAGCGGGTGTGCTGTCAGCGGGCGTGCTTTCGGCAGTGGAGCCAGACGAGGCAGCCGGGGCGGACGAAGATGCGCCGCCGCAAGCGACCATGGACATGGCCAAAACCAATGCCAGCACGAGTGCAAGTGCTTTTTTCATTTTGCTTTTCCCTCCATAATGAAATTGTCTTTGTACCGAGAGCGCCCGTGCACAAAGCATGGGCGCTGCCAGGACTAGGGTTTTATTATACTAAATTGTTACGTTAAAAGCAATCTGCGGAGCGGCCCGGCTTTTTCTTTGTAACATTTTTGTTACTTTTTCTTGAAAACATGCACAACAACTGTATTTCATACAAAAAACAAATCCGTCATTCCGCCCGTTTTCTGGTTTTGGCTGGAATTTTTCCGTATTTTTACTCATTAGAGATATTGCTTGGGAATTTAGTGAAATGGAGATACGACCGTTTTTTGGTATGTGCAGCAGGCCGTTTTACCGGCAAAGAAGACGTGAAGCGCCCCTTGCAACCGTCGGCCAGGGACGTGAAGTTGTCTTTTTGGAGTAAACAGATTTACCGTCCTCACTGTACAAAAAGAACGTCCGGCAGTTGCCAAACTGCCGGACGTTTGTTCTTTTGCCGCGGGAGTGGTCAGCCGCTGAGCTTTTCCACCGTGCAGGCGTTGGTACCCGTGGTGCCGCGCTTCACGGTATTGTAGAAGTGCAGCAGGATCTTTTTATAGTCGTTCATATTGGTGGCGCTGTTGCTGGTGGCCTGGTAGCGGGCGAAGCCGTAAGCCGTCCACTGGCTCATGCCCACGCAACTGCCGCTGGCCGTGGCTTTGCCTACGAAGGTGAAGTCCCAATAAGACTTACCGCCGCTGTAGCCCGCATAAGTCACGTTTTTGATCACGGAGCTGGGCAGTTTGTTGATACCCAGCACCTTGCAGGCGTTCATCCAGAAGTAGTGGGCCGAGGGGGTGGAATTGCGCACCCAGCCCTTGCTGGGATCGTACCACTTCACATGGGTGAGGAAGTTGGCCACAGTGCCGTCGCTGTTCCGCTTGTACACCGTGATGACCTGGCTGGTGGAGCCTTCCATTTCGATGGGATGTTTGCCGTCACTGTTGTACATGGCGTTGAAGATGGCCGCCAGCTCGTCGCTGTTGATGCGCACGGTCTGGTCTACATTGCTGAAGCCGCCCTCTTTGGCCGCCAGGTAGTCATACTCGGTGGACTGAGCCGTCAAGTAGGGATAGGCGCTGGTGTGCCAGGCATCCGCCGCCGACTGGCTGGTGGCATAGGGCGAGTGGGAGTAGTACGGCGTGAGGGCCACCGATTTGGTGGTGCCGTTGTTATACAGCACGAACTCGTTGATGACCTGGGTGACGATATCCTTCACCTGCTGGGTGGGCTCTTTCCAGTTGATGGCCGGCGCCTTGTTGCCGGCGTTGTGGTTGGCCACGATCATGCTGTGGGCCGCCACGGCCTGGGCTTTCACCGCCTCGGGGTAATTGAGCATGGTGGGGGTCAGTTCGGCCTGGCACACACCGGCCACGGTGCGCAGGGTGTCCATGGTGACGGTACTGCCGCCCACCTTCACCGTGAGGGTACCGGGCGTGTATGTGGAATCCGTATAAGGGATATTATGGCTCTTGCAGCGGTTTTTGAATTCGTCGCTCTTCAGCATGGCTTCCATCGCGGCCGTTAACCCACCGTTCACCCACAAGGTCACATAAGTAGATTTCTCATAGCTGCTGATGTCGTTTTCGCGCCCCAACAGGCCGTTGTACAGCATGGTGACGCCGTCATTGGGCGTGACATACTGAGACAACTGAATAAAGGCGGGATCCTCGGTGTACTTGCGCACCAGGGCGGGGCCGCTCATCTTGTTCACCAGCACCATCGAGGTGTAAACGTTCAGCTCATTCTCGCTGGGCGTGGGACGGCCCAGCAGATAACGGTTCAGGGCGGTGACGAACTCGGTGACCAAGGGGTCCTTGTCGCGGGACTGGCCGCTGCTGACGGAACCCGCGTCGATGCCGTAGCGGGCGCAGAGGTTTTTAAACTCCGTGCCGCCGGCAAAGCCGTTGATCACCCACGTGCGGGACAGGCCGTTGTACAGGGACTTTTTCCAGGTGGCCACGCCGCCGGCGTCGCCGGCGCGGTCGAACATGGCCCGGTACAGGTCCGCGATGTACTGGTCGTCCGATTTGTTCTGGCGCGTGTATTCGCCGCTGCCGAAAAAGCCCTGTACCACCTGGGCGCCCGTCTTGTCCCGGATGATCAGCCGGTTCGTCCAGTCGTTCAGGCCGCTCTCATCACCTTTGCGGCTGAACACCACCTGGTACAGCCGCTGCACAAACGCCGTCACGCTGGGGTTCTGGTCCCGCGGCTGCCCGCTGGTGTACGTCCCCGGGCTGATCCCGTACCGCGCGCACAGGTTCTTGAACTCTACGCCGTTCACAAACCCCGCGTACACGTAGTCCCGGCTCATCCCTCCGTCCAGGAAAGCCGTCCACGTCGCCAGGCCCTGCTGGTCCGCCGCACGGTCGAACATCGCACTATACAGGTCGTTCACATACTGGTAGTCCGTGCGGTTCATGGCCTTGTATTCCTTGCTGTCGAAAAAGCCGTGGGCCACCGACGCACCCGTCTGCCCACCGTACAGCAGGCCCGTCACCCAGGTGTTCAGCCCCGAGGCGTCCGCCTCGCGGCCCATACCCACCCGGTACAGCCGCTGCACAAAGGCCGTCACGCTGGCGGCGTCCAAGTCCTTGTCGTCCTCGATGACCTCATCCGGCTCCTCCAGGGGCACGTCGTCCGCGGACGGGTCCCCTGCCGGCTCCACGCTGACCACCACGTCCTGCGTCCCTTCGGGCGCCGGGTCCTCTACGTCCGTCAGCGGCGCGTCCTCCGAAGGCACGTCCGCCGGCGCATCCTCCGGCGCCGGGACGCTGTCCGCCGCGTCCGTCACCGCGCTGCCGGGCGCCTGGGAGAGGGATGCCTCCGGGATCGCCTCGGCGAATGCGGCAAACATGCTGGTGGCCATCGCCAAAGTCGCGATGACAGAAACGATTCGTTTCCAGTTCATTGCCTTTTCCTCCATTCGAAACCAGAACGCACCGTCACCAAACAGATGTGTGCATTCTGTGATAAATCCAGAATAACAGGAATGGACGCGTTTTACAAGGGCCGCCGAAGGTTTTTAACACGAAAACCGACATTTTTACAATATTTTGTGCCATGTGCAAGGGCGAAGTATGGTATAATGTGGTTTGCAAGTTTTGGAAGGAGCATGGGATATGGACCGCAAATGGAAACGGGCCGCCCCGCTGCTGGCTGTGCTGCTGGCGCTGGCTTTGTGGTGGACAGCCGGCCCGGCGCAGGGCGGGGATACCGGCGCGCCCCTTATGGCGCAGAGCACGCAGGCGGGCAGCCTGGCCCCGGATCCCGGCGGCCCGGCAACGCCGGAAAGCCCCCGGGAGGACCAGGCCTACGATACCGCCCAGGCCGTGGTGGACTACCTGGACGCCTTTGGCCATCTGCCGCCCAATTACCTGACAAAGCACGAGGCCCAGCGCCTGGGCTGGGACAGCCGGGCGGGCAACCTGGGCGAGGTGGCGCCGGGCAAGAGCATCGGCGGGGACAAATTCGGCAATTACGACGGCGCGCTGCCTGCGGCGGCCGGGCGCACCTACCGCGAGTGCGACATTGCATACGACGGCGGCTACCGGGGCGGCAAGCGCCTGGTGTGGTCGTCGGACGGGCTGTATTTCTACACCGAGGACCATTACGAGACCTTCGTGGAGCTGACCGCGTCGTCCGCCTCCGGGGGGCCGCCCGGCAGAGCGGCCCCCTGAAGCCTTCGGTGTTTAGGCGTGTTGACACAGCAGCCTCTTTGCCTACAAACAAAAAAGCGCGCCCGCCCGGGCTTTCCGGGCGGGCGCGCTTATTTTATTTGAACCCTTCGAATTTCTCTTTCAGGGATTTGAAGAAACCCTTGCGCTGCTCGTAATTTTCGTCCTTGAGGGTATCCTCGAAGTTTTTCAGCGCCTCGCGCTGATTTTTCGTCAGCTTTTTGGGGATCTCCACCACCACGTGGACGTACTGGTCGCCGCGGCCGCGGCCGTTCACGTACTGGATGCCCTTGCCGCGCAGGCGGAAGGTGGTGCCGCTTTGGGTGCCCTCGGGCACGGTGTACTGCACCTTGCCGTCGATGGTGGGCACCACCACGTCGGCGCCCAGCACGGCCTGGCTGTAGGTGATGGGCACGGTGACGTGCACGTCGTAACGGTCCCGCTCGAACATGGTATCCGGGCGCACGGTGACGATGACGATCAAGTCGCCGCTGGGGCCGCCGTTGGCGCCCGCGTCACCCAGGCCCTGCAGGCGCAGGCTTTGGTCGTCGTCGATGCCCGCGGGCACGTTGACCTCGATTTTTTTCGAGCCGGACACCTTGCCCGTGCCGTGGCACTTCTGGCAGGGGGTCTTAATGATCTTGCCCTTGCCGCCGCAGCGCGTGCAGGGCCGGGAGGACTGCATCACGCCGAAGGGCGTGCGCTGCTGCACGGTGACGAAGCCCGAGCCGTGGCAGTCCGGGCACATCTCGGGGCTGGTGCCCTTGGACGCGCCGCTGCCGCCGCATTCCGGACAGGTGTCCTGGCGGCTGACGTTCACGGTTTTGGTGCAGCCGTGCACGGCCTCCATGAAGCTGAGCACCAGGCTGACGCGGATGTCCGCGCCGCGCCGGGGCGCGTTGGGGTTCTGCCGACGGCCGGTGCCGCCGCCGAAGCCGCCGAAGCCGCCGCCGAACAGGTCGCCGAAAATATCGTTCAGGTCCACCCCGCCGAAGCCGCCGCCGCCAAAACCGCCGGCGCCCGCGCCGTAGTTGGGGTCCACGCCCGCGTGGCCGAACTGGTCGTAACGGGATTTTTTGTCCGCGTCGCTCAGCACCTCGTAGGCCTCGCCCACTTCCTTGAACTTCTCCTCGGCCTCTTTATCGCCGGGGTTCATGTCCGGGTGGTATTTTTTGGCCAGCTTGCGGTAGGCCTTTTTGATCTCGTCGTCCGAGGCTGTGCGGGGCACGCCCAGCACCTCGTAATAATCGCGTTTTTCTGCCATATGTTCTCTCTCACCTCTGGGGGTGTTTCTTTCTTGATCGGATAGGGGCCCCGCCCTGCCTTGAACCGCCAAATGCCTCCCCTCCTGGCGGAAGGGAGGCGGCGGGCCTTAGGTCATACTTCTTTATAATCGGCATCCACGACGTTGTCGTCGCCGCCGTTCGCGCCGCCGTCGGCCGGGCCGGCCTGGGGGCCCGCGTCCTGGGACTGCTGCGCCTGCTGGGCGGCCTGCTGGTACATCTTCTCGCTGGCCGCGTAGAACACTTTCTGCAAATCGTCCTGCTTTTGCTTGATGGCCTCGATGTCCGTGCCCTTCAGGGCCTCTTTCAAATCGGCCAGCTTCGCTTCGATGTCGCTCTTCTCCTGGGCGCTGATCTTATCACCCATTTCGCCCAGGGCTTTCTCGGTTTGGAACACCATCTGGTCGGCCCCGTTCTTGGTATCCACCTCGTCGCGGCGCTTTTTGTCCTCGGCCGCATACTGTTCGGCCTCTTTCACGGCCTTCTCCACGTCGTCCTTGCTCATGTTGGTGGAGGAGGTGATGGTGATGTGCTGCTCCTTGCCGGTGCCCAGGTCC
>CAJMEU010000097.1 GCA_905212515.1 uncultured Oscillospiraceae bacterium
TTTCCTCCACCAGCATCGTCGAGGGCGGCGCCCACGATGTGGTGCTGAAGAACAAAGCCACCACCGTCACCGAATAAAATTCTTTGAAAACCGGCTGTTTCAGCGAAACAGCCGGTTTTTTCTGCCCATTTTCGCGCATAGCAGGCTTGTTTGCTGAATATAGATTCCACAGAACTGCGAAAGGGGCGACGAGACGTATGGAGTTGAAGGTGTACAAAGATACCGTCACAGCGGCCCAGAGCATTTGCGATACCAAATTGGAACTGCCGGTGGAGACCGAGATCCTGATCCCGGATTATCTGCCGCAGGTATTTAAGATCGTGAAATGCTTTGTGCTGCCGGTTGTACTGCAAAAGCAGGTGCTGACGGGCAGGCTCACCATCGAGGGCTATCTGCGCTGTGTGGTGTATTATCAGGCGGAGGAAGAGGGCAGCTTGTGCCAGACCGAGCAGAAACTTCCCTTTACCAAACAGGTGGAGCTGCAGCCCGGCGCGGCCCAGGGCGAGGCCAGCGTGCAGGTGTCCGGCGAGGTGGAGTACATCAACTGCCGCGCCCTCAGCGGACGGCGCGTGGATGTGCGCGGCGCCTTTGTGCTGCATGTGGACGCCGTTGCCCAGCAGGACAGCGAAGTGATCACCGCGCTGTCGGGGGCCGGCGTACAGCAGAAGACCATCACCTTATCCGGCACCAAAACGGTGGGCATGGGCGAAAAGCTCGTCACCGCCGAAGAGCCGGTGAACTTCGAGCAGGAGCCCCAGGCCATCCTGTCCACGCCCTGCACCGCAGAGGTGGAGGACGTCAAGCTGGTGGGCGGCAAGGCCGTGGTCAAGGGCGCCATCCATGTGGATGTGGTGTACCGCTCCGCGGCGGGGTATCACCTGCAGCATCAGGCGGTCAGCGTTCCTTTCAACGAGATCGTGGAGGTGGACGGCGCCGCCGAGGACTGCCGCGGCTTTGCTATCGTCGAGCCCACGGGCTGCACCATCGCCCAGGCCGAGGAAGAGGGGGCCGCGCCCCAGATCGCCCTGTCGGTGACGGCGCTGGTGTGGGTGAAGGTCTGGCGCCCGGTACAGACGGTGGCCGTGTGCGACGCCTTCAGCACCGCCGAGGAGATGGAGCTGTCCAGCGGCACCGTGGTGCTGGAAGAGGCGGGCGAGCCTTTCCGCCAGCGGGTGGAGGCCTCGGCCACCGGCCAAATGCCTGACGCCCACGCCCGCGTGCTGGACGCGCTGGCCACCGCACTGCCGCTGGAGCTGATCGAGGACGCGGGCGGCAGCATCCTGCGGGGACGCGTGGTGGCTCATGTGCTGTGCGAAAACGAGATGGGCGAGGTGGACTGCTACGACAAGACCTGCGAATACACGCTGCCCATGCGCTGGGACATCCCGCCCAGCGAACTGACGGCCCAGTGCACCGCCGCGGTCGAGCAGGTGAAAGCCAAGCAGACTGGCGACGACGTGACGGCCTCCATGACCATGCTGGTCAGCGGCCTTGTGTCCCAGAAACACGCGGGCACGGTGCTGGCTTCCGCCGCCTGCACCGGTGAGCGCACCAAGGCCGACAGCGACATCGCGCTGCGCATCTATTTTGCCCAGCCGGGCGAAGCGCTGTTCGACATCGCCAAACGCTACGCGGCCAGCCCCGACGCCATTGCGGCGGCAAACGAAATGGAAGGCGAAACGCTGGACGAGGCGCGCCAACTGCTGATTCCGCAGGCGGAATAGGAGAGGGGGAAGAAGCATGGAATACAGCGATCTGTATCGTGATATTACCGAGCGCACGGGCGGCGACGTTTACATCGGCGTCGTGGGGCCGGTGCGCACGGGCAAAAGCACCTTCATCAAGCGCTTTATGGAACTGATGGTGCTGCCCGAGATCGAGAGCGAGGCCTTCAGCCAGCGGGCCCGGGACGAACTGCCCCAGTCCGCGGCCGGCCGCACCATCATGACCACCGAGCCCAAGTTTGTGCCCGAACAGGCGGTGTCCATTGAGCTGGACAGCGGCGCCACCATGCGCACGCGCCTGATCGACTGCGTAGGCTACATGGTGCCCGGCGCCATGGGCCACGAGGAGGACGAAAAGCCCCGTATGGTGAAAAGCCCCTGGTTTGACGAGGAGGTCCCCTTCGACGTCGCCGCCGAGACGGGCACCCGCAAGGTCATCTGCGAGCATTCCACCATCGGCCTGGTCGTCACCACCGACGGCTCCATCAGTGATATCCCGCGCGCCGGCTATGAAGCGGCCGAGCAGCGCGTCATCCGGGAACTGGAGGCCATCCACAAGCCCTTCGTCATTCAGCTGAACTGTGTGGCCCCGGAGAGCATCGAGGCCATGACCCTGGCCGACGAAATGGCCGGGAAGTACGGCCGCCCCGTGGTGCCCGTCAGCTGTGTGGATATGACCAAGGAGACCATCCTCGACGTGCTGCGGCGGGTGCTGTACGAGTTCCCGCTGCGGGAGGTGGCCTTCGCCATGCCCCGCTGGGTCACCATGCTGGAGCCGGGCCACTGGCTGCAGAACGCCGTGTACACCTCTGTGCGCGGTTGGACGCAGGATCTGGCCGTGATGAAAGACGTGCGCGAGGCAAAGGTGGATTGCCCCTATTTGGAGGGCGGCCGCGTGCGCAGCATCGACCTGGGCACAGGCTGCGCCACGGTGGAGCTGGAGCTGGCCGACGGCATCTTCTACCGGGTGCTCAGCGAGACCACGGGCCTGGAGGTGGTGGACGAAGCCAGCCTGATGCCCTGCATCATCGATTTGGCCCGCACCAAGGCCAAATACGACAAGATCGCCTCGGCCCTGGACGAGGTGAACGCCACGGGCTACGGCATCGTCATGCCAACCATCGACGAGCTGCGCCTGGAAGAGCCGGAGATCGTGCGCCAGGGCGGGCGCTACGGCGTGCGGCTGAAAGCCAGCGCCCCGTCCATCCACCTGCTGCGCGCCGATATCTCCACCGAAGTGGCGCCCATCGTGGGCAGCGAGAAACAGTCGGAAGAGCTGGTCAGCAGCCTTTTGTCAGATTTCGAGGCCGACCCGAAGGAGATCTGGCAGAGCAATATCTTCGGCAAAAGCCTGCATCAGCTGGTGAACGAGGGCCTGCAGAATAAGCTGCTGCACATGCCTGCCGACGCCCGCAGCCGCATCCAGGAAACCGTGGAACGCGTCATCAACGAAGGCTGTTCCGGCCTGATCTGCATCATCCTGTAATGCATAAGTAAAGCGCCCCTTTCGCAGGAAAGGGGCGCTTTTGTATGGCGTACTATTCGTCAAAATAAAAGCGGTACTCCGCGGCAAAATCGGCGGCCGCCTCCTCCAGGGTGGCTTCGCCCCGCGCCACGGGACCGATTACCAGACGGCGCAGCGCGTTGTCGGACATATTGGTGAAGCGGGCGGTGTTCACGGCCCGGACCGCCTCGGTAAACTGCTGTGCCAGGGCGTCGCAGTCCGCCACAGTGTACGGAATATCCTCCCCCAATTTCTGCCGCTCGGTGCGGTAGGCTCTGCAAAAATTCTCCGTCAGTTCCTGCACCGCGTCCTCATTCACCGAATAGGTGTAAGGATATGTGGTGCCGTCCATCTGCTTCAGGGCCTCGGGCCGCAGCAGCCGGGCCAGCATTTCCGCCGCCAGCTGGATGTGGGGGCTGTTGGCCCGCACGCCGGCGTACAATTCAACGCTGGCCGTGGCGCCGCCGTTCCCGTTGGGAATGGGCAAAACAATGGGGTCGATTTCCTGGTCCAGCAGGCCGAGGGCCTGGCGCTCCAAATAATTGAAACCCATCACGCATGCGTCGAAGGGGATCTCCGCCGAGGGCACCCCCCGGGCGGGCCTCCAGACCTGAAAGCCCGTGGCGCGGGTCCATGCCTCCGTGTCCGCCAACAGGGCCGCCAGGGCCAGTTGGTCCTCGTTCAGGGCGGCGGCGCGGGCCTCGTAGTCCAGCGCCGGCGCATAGGCCAAGCTGTCGGCGCTGCCGATCAGACCGCCCAGGGGGGCAAAGCCCTCGGCGCCGCAGTGGGCCAGCAGCTTTTCCAGAAAAGCGGCGGGGGAGGGGGGGTCCCCGGCGTTAAAGCCCGCCAGGGCCTCGGCCGGTACGGCCACGCCGGGCACGGTGTAGTAAAGGGGCAGCAGGTACTGGGCCTCGCCCACCCGGCCGGCGGCCAGCACCGTTTCGTTCAGGGTGGCCTCGGCGGCAATGGTGTCCAGATAAGGCGCAAGGTCGGCGAACACGCCCGCCCGCATCTGCTTGTCCGGATCCTGGATCAGCCGCAGATTACTCGCGTCCAATACGAACAGGTCCGGCCCCCGGCCGCTCATGATCTCCGTGCGCAGCTTGGTCAGGGCGGCCTCCTCAGCCTCCATCACCTGCGGGTCGGACTCACTGTCGTCCGGCACCGTCACGAATTCGAAGGACACGTCCGGGAAAAGCTGCTTTAGCTTAATGTGCAGCGTTTGATAAAAGATATCGTCGGTCATCGGTGTAACACAGATGGTAAATGTGATTTTCTCTTCGGAAGCAGGAACGGGATTGCTGGTAGTGGAGGTAGAAGCACAAGCGGTTAACATAAAAATGATCAGTACGGAACAAATATATCGATAAAAGGTATGGCGGAATTTTTGAAACATAGCAGCTTTCCCTTCTCTTAAAACAACTTCTGCGCGGGTTTTACCCGCGCAGAAGAATTTTGAAAAATTTCTAAATAATAAATTTATTGCCTACCGTGGTACGTGAAGGTGTTTTGAATAATTCGAGTTGAATAGGTGAAGGGACAGTTGGTACAATAATAGTTAATAATTTGATACTGTACATAAACTGTATCCTGTGCACCAGGAACACCATGAGTACATTCAACATACTCCGGATCAATTCGTGTGCCACCGTCAGATGTATGGAGAGTAAGTTGTCCGCAATTGGCACAAAGTGCCGCACGCGGTTGGATAGGTTCAGCGGCAAAGGCGGGCAATGCGAGGGTGAATGCGATAACACAGACCAGCAGGCAGGCGAAAACTTTGCGTTTTATAATGAACCTCTTTTTTTAACGTTTCAAATAGTGTACAATACGATCTGTAGATCAGGAACCACAATTCGTAGCTCCTGATTTTAAGATACCATATTTATCCTCTGTTGTAAATTGACGGAAAGCATAAATTTAGAGGTTAAATGTTGGAGAAAATAATATATTTGAGCATAAATAGTTGATGGATTTAGTGAAAATCGCCACCATTTTTTAAAATGATGGCGATTGAATTTCAAATAAAGAAATTTTTAAGGCGTGGCGATGCGGGCCGCCAGGTAGGTGTCGGTGGAGAAGCCGTCCAGGCTGTACAAAAACAGCACCTTGTCATAACCGCCCTGCGCCATGATTGCATCCAGCTTATCCAGGTTGTCGCGGAAATCCACCACGCCGATCTTGGCGTAATCAGCGGTCAGGAAGGGGATAAAGCTGTTGGCGTAGCTGTCCTTCACCACCAAAATGCTGCCCTCGCCGCTGCCCTCTATTTCGGAATAGCCGTTGTTGCCCCTCAGGAAGGCGCGGTACTTGTCCCGGGTCTCCAGCGCCGCCGTGTCCATCAGCGGGCCGGCCTCCTGGGCCTTTGTGCCGTCCTTCTGGGTTTTGAACAGCGTCAGCTGGTTGGGCAGGTCATACCAGGTGATGGTGTCCGCCACAGCGTCGTGGTTGCGCGCCTTGGAATAGTTGGTGCCGTAGAACCCTTCCGCAGTCCGCGCCTGTGCCGCGGCGCGGTCGAACACCGGCAGGCCGTTGGCCTGGGCATAGGCCTCATAGGCGTAAAACGCGCCGTCGGTGGTCCAGTGGTGGTCCGTGCGGTAGAAGATATATTCGTCCTTGTGGGCGGCCAGGACGCCGCGCATGTCGTATACATTGGCAAGGCCGCCCAACTTGGCGCCCACTTCATCCAAATAGGCGTCCTCGTCCATGATGGGCGCGCGCCAGGGCAGCTTTTCCTCCAGCACCAAACTGGCCGAGGGCACGATCATCACGTCGGCCTGGCCGGGATGGCGCTCGGCAAATTTCTGCAAAGCGCCCAGATTGCGCTGGTAATACGGCCCCACTTCCAGCGCTTTGGCAAACAGATAGTGGTCGTCGCCGTACCACACGCCGTTATTCTCTGTTTTCAGCAGCACATTTTCCGTCCGGCTTTTCACGTTGATCCAACCGTCGCGGAAGGCCACCTGGTCTTTGGTGTATTCGTTGTACTGGGCCATCCAGGTTTTGTTCGGGTCCTTACTCATCACCCCGGCGATGCTGAAGGCCGGGCGCTGGGCCAGGTCGCGGTTTTCCATTTCAGAATACCCGCGCTTGGGCCAAAGCTCGTCCAGAATGGCAAAACCCATCAGGAAAGCGAGGAACAGCACCACGATGGGGTAAGCTTTCAGCTGTCTGCATAAATTTTTCATCCGGCGCACCTCCTCAGAAGCGGAAATACAAAAACGGGCTGTTGGTGGCGTCCACCATATAGGCGATGGTCACCAGGAACACGGCCGCCAGCACCAGGCCCCGCACCAGGGTGTGCTTTTTCAAAAAGCCGTAAACACGGGGGGTCAGCGTGGTGCAGCACAGCACCGATACCGCCAGCAGCACACCGTAGTTGCGCAGATAATACAGCGCCGACACGCCGCCTGAAGGCAAAAACAGCTTTTGCAGCAGCAGGGGAAGGGACACGCCGTAGTCGCTGCCCACAAACAGCGCCCAGCCGATGATCACCAGCACCATCGTGTAGACATGGGGCCATACCTTGCCCTTTTTCAAATGGGGCAGCAGCCAGATCTTCTCGATCATCAGCAGCACGCAGTAGTACAGGCCCCAGAAGATGAAGTTCCAGTTGGCGCCGTGCCAGAACCCGGTGAGGAACCACACCACGGCGATGTTGAGCAGCTGCCGGCGCAGGCCCCTGCGGTTGCCGCCCAGGGGGATGTACACGTATTCCCGGAACCAGCCGGACAGCGTCATGTGCCAGCGGCGCCAGAACTCGGTGATGCTTTTGGAGATATAGGGCAGGTTGAAGTTGTCCGGAAAGTCGAAGCCCAGCATTTTTCCCATGCCGATGCCCATCATCGAGTAACCGGAAAAATCGAAATAGATAAGGAACGAATAGGCGATAATGCCCAGCCACACAAGCCCCGTGGAGGCATTGGCCAGCCCGATGGCGCTGCCCGCGGAAGACTGGCCCACGATGTCGTACCACAATTTCGAGATGCCGTCGGCCAGCAGCACCTTTTTGGCCAGGCCGAAAATGAACAGGGAAATGCCCTCGTCGATGCGGTCCAGGGTCACGCGGTCTTTGTAGATGTGCAGCCGGTCGGACACGTCGCGGTATTTCACAATGGGCCCGGCGATCAGCTGCGGGAACATCACCACATAGGCGCCGAAATCGATCAGGTTGTGCTCGGCGTCCACGTCGCCGCGGTACACGTCGATGGCATAGCTCATGGTTTGGATGGTGTAGAAGCTGATGCCCAGGGGCAAAGTCAGGCTCAGGGTGGACAGGCCCAGGCCTGTCACCGCGTTGAGGTTGGTGATGAAGAAGTTGGTGTATTTAAAAAAGCCCAGCATGCCCAAACTGCCAATGATGCTGTACAGCAAAAAGGCCTTGCGCAGCTTGGGGTTCGCACAGAACTTCTCGATGCCCAGGCCGGCGGTGTAGTTGATGAGGATGGCCGCGGCCATCACGGGGAACAGGCGCACCTCGCCCCAGGAGTAGAAGACCAGGCTGCACACAAACAAGGCCAGGTTCTTCCACTTGCCCGGCGCCAGATAATACAGCGCCAGGGTGATGGGCAGAAAGCGGAACACAAACAAAATCGTACTGAAAACCATAGCGTTCTCCTACACACAAAATGATGAACAGCCCCGGCAAAGCAATAAAAAGGCCGGTACACGTGTCCTGTACCGGCTTTCGGGGCAGCGTGCCTCGCTTATTTCAGCGCTTCGTCGATGGCGGTGTCCACATCGGCGTAATCCACGCCTTCACCGGCCACGGCGTACACCACATAATCGCCTTTGGCCACCACGCGGGCGTTCTTGGTCTGCTCATAGCCCACGGGGAAGTCGCTCTTGTAATTCGCACTCACGGCCAGGACGTCGTCCCGGTATTTCTCCAGGGCGGCCTTGACGGTGTCGGCTTTGCCCGCCTTGGCCTTCACCACCAGCACCGTGCCCGGCTGGCCGTTGGTAAGGGTGCGCTGGCCGGCGTACTCCTCGAAATCCTCTTCGCTCAGGCCGATCTCCCACACCACGGCGTCATCGTCAAAATCCTTGGGGTTGTCGATCTTGCACACATCGCCCACGGCCTTGGCCACGTCCGACACATTGTAGTTGGCCGAACCGCCGCTGCACGCGGCGAACAGGCACACAACAAGGCTGGCGGCCAGTAAGGCGGAAAAAATACGTTTCATAACTGTAATTCCTTTCCCTATACGCTGTTCTTTACCTTAAAGTATTTTACACGACTATGGTAATATTTGCAAGGCTTTTTCTTAGGTTAAGCAAATCTTTACCGTTTATTCACAGGTTTTTGACGCCGCGGCGGGGCTCCGCTTGACAGAAGCGGCAAACCCACCTAGAATTGTAACATCAATACACAAAGGAAACGTGATGCGACGGATGGATAAAATACGCAGATGGGCGGCCGGCCTTTGCGCCGCGGCCCTGGTGTGCGGCGGCGGCCTGTGGCTGTATGGCCGCAGCGCGGCGCGGCGGGAGGCAAATTCCACCCTCTTTACCATGAATACCGTGGCCACGCACCGGGCCTGGGGCCCCAAGGCCCGGCAGGCGGTGGAGGCCGTCGACGCCATGCTGGCCGCCTATGAGGACGAGTTTTCCATGTACCGCCCGTCAAGCGACATCGCGCGCATCAACGCGGCGGCGGGGCAGGCGGCGGTGGCGGTGTCTCCGGGCACTTACGAGCTACTGGAAAAGGCCAAAGCCCTGAGCGCGGCGAACCCCCATGAATTCGCGCTGACCATCGGCCCGCTGACCAGCGCCTGGGGCGTCAGCACGCCCACGCCCCGGGTGGTGCCCCCAGAGGAGCGAGCCCGATTGCTGGCCCTGGTGGACGATGGCGGCCTTATCCTGGAAAACGGCACGGCAAAACTGGCCCGGGAAGGGCAGGCCATCGACCTGGGCGGCATCGCCAAGGGCGCGGCCTGCGGCCGGGCCCGGGAAATTTACGATGCGCTGGGCGTGAAAAGCGCCCTGCTGGAGATCGGCGGCAACGTATACGCCCGCGGCCGCAAGCCGGACGGCACCCAGTTCCGCGTGGGCTTCCGCGATCCGGCCGGCACGGCGCAAACGGCCATCGCGGCCATCTCTCTGGAAGACCAGGTGATCGCCGTCTCCGGCGGGTACGAGCGGTACTTTGAAGTGGACGGCGTGCGCTACGCCCATATCTTCGACCCCGACACCGGTGCCCCGGCGGAGAGCGACATTTTGTCCGTGGGCGTCATCCACAGCGACGGCGCCACGGCGGACTTCTATTCCACCGCCTTGTACGTGGGCGGCATGGAGAAAGCCCTGGCTTATATGAAGCAGGGCGGCCTGGCCCTGGCGTTGGACGAAAAAGGGGAATTATACGTCTCCAGGGCACTGGAAAGCACCTTCGCCTGGGTGGAGGGCTATGAGGCGCAGTACACCCTGCATTGGGTATAGAAAGGAGGGCGCGCCATGGACAGGCGCAGGGAACAAACGCGCCGCGTGGCGCTGCTGGGCATGCTGTTTGCCCTGGCAATGGTGCTCTCCTGGCTGGAAGGGCTGGTGACGCCGCTGCTGGGCCTGCCGCCGGGGGTAAAGCCGGGCCTGGCCAATATCGTGGTGATGTACGCCCTGCTGTTTTTGGGCGGCCGGGAAGCGCTGGCCCTCACCGTGCTGAAAAGCGGGTTTGTGCTGCTGGTGCAGGGCGGGGCCGCGGGCTTGCTCAGCCTGGCGGGCGGCGTGTGCGCTCTGGCCGTGATGGCAGCCGTGGGCAAATGGGCCAGGCCCACGCTCTTCATCCGCTCGGTGTGCGGGGCGGTATTCCACAACCTGGGGCAGCTGGCCATGGTGAACCTGCTGCTGACGCGCTCGGTGTACACCTGGTACTACCTGCCGGTGCTGCTGGTGTCGGGCCTTATCATGGGCGCCCTCACCAGCCTCAGCCTGAAAGCGGTGCTGCCGGCCCTGGGGAAAATGCAGGGAAAAATTATTGATAAAAAATATCAATAAACACTTGACATTGATTAAGAAGCGGGTTATAATAACAACAGAACAGCGAAAGCTGCCAACAAAAAACTTAAAAGTACATTTTATGGAGGTAATGAACAATGGCGAAATGGATCTGCACCGTATGTGGTTATGTGTATGAAGGGGAGAATCCCCCCGAGTTCTGCCCCCAGTGCAAGGCTCCGGCCTCGAAATTCAAGAAGCAGGAAGGCGAGATGACCTGGGCGGCCGAGCATGTCGTGGGCGTTGCCCAGGGCGTTGACCCCGAGATCATCGAGGGCCTGCGCATGAACTTCACCGGTGAGTGCAGCGAGGTCCGCATGTATCTGCCCATGGCCCGCGTGGCCCATCGCGAGGGTTATCCCGAGATCGGCCTCTACTGGGAAAAAGCCGCCTATGAGGAAGCCGAGCACGCGGCCAAATTCGCCGAGCTGCTGGGCGAAGTGGTGACCGACAGCACCAAGAAGAACCTGGAGATGCGCGTGGAAGCCGAGAACGGCGCCACCGCCGGCAAGTTCGAGCTGGCCAAAAAGGCCAAAGAGCAGGGCCTGGACGCCATCCATGACACCGTGCACGAGATGGCCCGCGACGAGGCCCGCC
>CAJMEU010000098.1 GCA_905212515.1 uncultured Oscillospiraceae bacterium
CGCCGGCAACGACGTGGTGGTGGCGGTGTCCGCCCAGGGCGACACCACCGACGAGTTGATCGCCAAGGCGAACGAGCTGACCCACGACGCATCCAAGCGGGAAATGGATATGCTGATGGCGTCCGGGGAACAGATCAGCATCGCGCTGCTGGCCATGGCATTGCAGAGCATCGAGTGCCCGGCCATCAGCCTGACGGGCTGGCAGGCGGGGTTTGTGACGGACCGGGCCTACACCAAAGCGCGCATCAAAAGCCTGGACACCGAGCGCATCGAGAGCGAGCTCTCGCGCAACCGCGTGGTGGTGGTGGCGGGCTTCCAGGGGCTGAACCGTTACGACGACATCACCACCCTGGGGCGCGGCGGTTCCGACACCAGCGCCGTGGCCATCGCGGCGGCGCTGCACGCGGACCTGTGCCAGATTTACACCGACGTGGACGGCGTCTACACCGCCGACCCGCGCATGGTGCCCAGCGCCCGCAAGCTGGAAGCCATCACATTTGACGAGATGTTGGAATTGGCCAGCCTGGGCGCCCAGGTGCTGAACAACCGCAGTGTGGAAATGGCGAAGAAGTATTCCGTGAATTTGGAGGTGCGCTCGTCGCTGACGAACGTGCCCGGCACCATCGTGAAGGAGGTTTTGGATGTGGAAGGGATGTTGATCAAAGGCGTGACCAAGGATGACAAGGTGGCCGTGATCTCGATTTTAGAGGTGCCCGATGAGCCGGGCATCTCGTTCAAGGTGTTCAGCCTGATGGCGCAGAACAAGATCAACGTGGGCATCATCCTGCAGAGCGTGGGCCGTGCTGATACCAAGGATCTGATCTTCACCGTGCCCCTGGAGGACGCCGATACGGCCCGCCGCGTGCTGGAGGAAAACACCACCCGCTTCGGCGGCAAAGCGGTGCACGTGGCCACGGATGTGGCCAAAGTAAGCGTGGTGGGCGCCGGCATGCAAAGCCATCCGGGCGTGGCCTCGCGCATGTTCGAGACGCTGTACGAAAACAACATCAATATCCGCATGATCGCTACCAGCGAAATCAAGATCAGCGTCATCATCAACAAAGACGAAGCCGACCGGGCCGTCACCGCCATTCACGCGGCCTTCTTCAATTGAATGTAGATATTTCCTCCGGGATGTAGTATACTAAAAGGCAGGTATCGCAGGATACCTGCCCTTTTTTATGAACGGCTTTATGGCTGCTTTTATGATATGAGGTGAAAGTTTGTCCACACAAAACAAAACAGAACGCCGGGGCGAGGCGGGAGGCCGCGCTGAGGGAGACGGCTATGTCTTTTCCGCTCTGTCGGGCCCGCCCGCGCCGCCGGTAAGCCCCCGCCACCAGGAGGAGAGCACGGCCCAGCGCCTGCGCCGGGAACAGGAACAAAGCCGTGCCGAGGCGGCCGGCGCGGTCTCCCATCCGCCCAAACGCCACGTGCGCCGCACGGGCGGGCCGGGGCGCGTGATGGTGTGGTTGCTGGTGCTGGCCCTGGCCTTGGCCGCGGGCTGGTATCTGCGCGGTGCGCTGGCTCCGGCCCGGCCCCAGGACGCTTTGAGCGAGGCGCCGCTGGACGGCGGCGACGCGGCCGAAGGCATCGACGGCACCATCGACGAGCCCAAGACGCAGCCGGCGGATGCGGACGGCCCGGCGGATCCCACATTGTGGAGCCTGATGCTGGCCAACACCCAGCACCCCCTGCCGGACGGCTACGCGCCGCCGCAGCTTGCCGAGATGGACAAGGAAGGCCGCCAGCTGGACGCCCGCATCGCCGGGCCCTTCCGTGAGATGGTAGCCGCCGCGGAAAAGGACGGCTGCCACCTGGTGCTGACCTCCGGCTACCGCAGCGAGGAGCGTCAGAAGGAGCTGTACGTGCAGATGCTGCGCGACTATCTGTCCATGGGCTATGGGGCGGCCGGCGCCTGGGACGCCACCAAATCCCTGCGCAACATTCCCGGCACGTCCGAGCATCAGACGGGCCTGGCCGCGGACATCGTCTCCACCGGTTATTGGACGCTGGACGAGGGCTACGCGGACACGGCCGAGGCCAAATGGCTGGTAAAGCACGCGGCCGAATATGGCTTCATCCTGCGCTATCCCAAGGATAAAACGGAGATCACCGGCACCAGCTACGAGCCCTGGCACTACCGCTATGTCGGTGTGGAGGACGCCAAAAAGATCATGGCCCGGGGCATTACCCTGGAAGAATACCTGGGCGAGGCATAAGCCCTGCCCCATGCGTAAACCGCCGTAAAAAGAAAGGAACATCCATGAACCATCGTACACAGATCGCACCGGGCGTCTGGCTGTCGGAGCTGGACGCCGGCAAATTCTGCCGCCAGCGCATCACCGTCAGCTTCCTTTGGCCGGACGAGCGCCGCCGCGCCACCGCCGAGGCCCTGCTGAGCCTGGTGATGGAGCGCAGCTATGCCGGCTGTCCGGACATGACCCAGCTATCGAAAAAACTGGCGCGCCTGTACGGCGCCCAAATGAGCGTGGACTGCCAGATGCGCGGCGCCAACCGCCAGCTGACCGTCACCGTCAGCGGCATCCAGGACCGCTTCGCCCTGGCGGGCGAAAACCTGAGCAGGGAGTATGCCGAGATAGCCCTGGGCACCGCCTTCACCCCGGTGATGAAAGACGGCCTGATCGACCCTGCGGCTGTGGCCATTGAAAAGGAGCAGCTGCGGGAGCAGATCGAGGGCGAGATCAACGACAAGCGCCTGTA
This sequence comes from uncultured Oscillospiraceae bacterium, assembly GCA_905212515.1. GTDB lineage: Bacteria > Bacillota > Clostridia > Oscillospirales > Ruminococcaceae > Ruthenibacterium. Next base: position 2,725 of record CAJMEU010000098.1, read on the forward strand.
CTGCCTGCGCCAGGCCCGCCGCCGCCTGCTGGGCGACGCGCCCGAGGGCATCGAACGCTGGGGCTATCTCGAGGACCTCGATGCCCTGACCGCCCGGGACGTGACCGACGCGTTCCGCCATATGGTGCGCGCGGCATCCATCGAGGTGCTGTGCACCGGCGCGGACACCGCGGCCGTGCGCGCGGCCGTGCTGGAGGCCCTGGGGGCAGTGGAGCGCGCGCCGGTGCCCTCCGTGCCCTTTACGCCCTGCAAAGCCGCCGAGACCGGCGCTTTCAGCGAGGCCCTGCCCACGGTGCAGGGCAAGCTGTGCCTGCTGTTCACCGCGCCGCAGCTGGCTGAGGGGCCGCACCTGGCGGCCATGCGCGTGGCCGTGGGCCTTTTGGGCGGCACGGCCACCAGCCGCCTGTTCCAGAATGTGCGCGAAAAGCAGAGCCTGTGCTATTACTGTGCGGCGGGCTATGCGGCCACCATGGGCATGCTGTCCATTGACAGCGGTGTGGAGCACCAAAACGCCGCCAAGGCGGAGGAGGCCATCCTGCGGGAGCTGGAGCTGCTGCGCAGCGGCCCCATCACGGCACAGGAGCTGGCCGAGACAAAAAAAGCCATCATCAACCAGATCGCCGGCGTGGGCGACACCATGGCCGGCGCCGAGATGTGGTGGATGAACGAGACGCTGCTGGGCACTGCGCTGACGCCCGACCAGGTGATCCAGCAGACCGAGGCTGTGACGGAAGAAGATGTGCGCAGCGCGCTGGGTACTTTTACCCTGGCCGTCACATACCGCATCACACAGGGAGGTGCCGACGCATGAATCAGCCTGAGAACGACGCCATCCGGGCGGCCACCGCTTTTGAAGAGCACACGCTGCCCAACGGCCTGAAGATCCTGGTGAAGCCCATGCCGGGCTTCACGGGCGTGCACGCCGTTTACGGCACGCGCTTCGGCAGCATCGACCGCGCGTTCCTGCTGAACGGCAAGCGGGTGGATGCCCCGGCCGGCACGGCCCATTTCCTCGAGCACAAAATGTTCGAGAGCGAGGAGGGCGATGCCTTTACCCTCTATGCCAAAACGGGCGCCTCGGCCAATGCCTATACCAGCTTTGACAAAACCTGCTATGTGTTCACCGCCTCGTCCCGGGTGGACGAGAATCTGGACATTTTGCTGGGCTTTGTCTCCCGCCCGTATTTCACCGAAGCCACGGTGGAGAAGGAGCAGGGCATCATTGGGCAGGAGATCAAGATGTACGACGATTCGCCCGATTGGCGGCTGATGTTCGCCGCCTTCCAGTGCCTGTATGCCAACCATCCCCTGCGGGACGACATAGCCGGCAGCGTCCAGACCATTGCCGAGATCACGCCCGAGGTGCTGTACCAGTGCACGGACGCGTTTTACCGGCCCGAGAACATGGCCCTGGCCGTGGCGGGCAACGTGACCATGGACGAGGTGCTGGCCGCCGTGGAGCGCGCGGGCCTGGCCGCTGTGCCCAACAAGGGCATGGTGGAGCGTCTGCCCGTGGAGGAGCCCGCGCAGGTGGCTGAGCCTTACCGGGAGTTCCCCATGGCGGTCTCCAAACCGATGCTGGCCGTGGCATTTAAAGGCGCGCCGCCCCAAAGCGGGGCCGATACGCTGAAGGCCATGCTGGTGTGCGATATGCTGACGGACCTTGTCTGTGGCGACATGACGGCGTTGTACCGCCGGCTGTACGACGAAGGGCTGATCTCGGCCGATTTTTCCGGCGAGACGCTGTGTGTGGACGGGGCGCTGAACGTCATGTTCGGCGGCGAGACCCAGGAGCCCGAGCGCGTGCGCGGCCTGCTGCTGGAGCAGATCGCCAGCCTGCGGGAACAGGGCGTGGACGAAGAGCTGTTCACCCTGTGCAAAAATCAAACGTACGGCAGCCTGATCGCGGACCTGGAAAATGTGGATGACGTCGCCAGCGGGCTTATCTCGTCTTATTTTAAAGGGTGGACGCCTGCGCAGGAATTGGAGACGCTGGCGGCCATTACAAAACAGGACGTGGACAGGGCCCTGCGGGAACTGCTGGACGAGGCGCGCAGCGCCACCGTCGTCATCCGCCCGGCCACTGCCCAGGGAAAAGAGGAAAATGTATGATCTATCATGTGTCGTTCCCGGGCCTGGGCCTGGAATTCACCGTGAACCGGGTGGCCTTCACCCTGTTCGGTATGCCCATTTACTGGTATGGCGTGCTCATTGCCTTGGGCCTTACGCTGGGCCTGGTGTATGCCTTTGCCCACGCGCGCAGTTATGGCATCGACTCCGACCGCATGGTGGACGTCATCATGGTGGCCACGGTGTTCGCCATCATCGGCGGCCGCGCGTTCTACGTGGCCACGGCGCCCTTTGAATACCAGAGCTTTGCGCAGATGCTGGACATCCGCCAGGGCGGCGTGGCCATTTACGGGGCTGTGATCGGCGCGTTCATCGCGGGCTATTTCATGTGCAAATGGCGCAAGGTGAACGTGCTGCCCATGTTCGACCTGGCGGCCGTGGGCTTTTTGATCGGCCAGTGCGTCGGCCGCTGGGGCAATTTTGTGAACCAGGAGGCCTTCGGCACCAACACCACCATGCCCTGGGGCATGCTCAGCGAGGGCACCACTGCCTATTTGGCCGGGATGCAGTCCACCCTGGCCGCACAGGGCATTGTGGTGGACCCGGCGCTGCCGGTGCATCCCACTTTCCTGTACGAGTCCCTGTGGTGCGGCCTGGGCTTTCTGCTGCTGTGGGCCTATCAGCGCCACCGCAAATTCCACGGCGAGATCGTGCTGCTGTACGTGATCTGGTATGGGGTGGAGCGATTCTTTGTGGAGGGCCTGCGCACCGACAGCCTGATGGTGGGCTCGTTCCGCATCAGCCAGGTGCTGGCGGCCGCCAGCGTGCTGGTGGCGGGCGCCCTGTGGATGGTGCTGCGCCGCAAGTATAAAGGACAGACCGTGCTGGTGAGCTGGCCCGTGCTGGATAAGCGCCTCGCGGGCCCGGCCGTGATCACCTGGAAGCTGGGCGAGGCCGCTCCTTCCATGGACGAGCTGAAACGCCGCACCGAGGAGCTGGTGGCCGCGCAGGATGCGCCGGCCCAGGCGCCCGAAGAAGCTGCCCAGCCCGCGGCCCCGGCGGAAGAGGCCGGGGAAGAAAACATGCAGGCGGAGCAGCCCCAGGAAGACGAAGAGGCGGCACAGCCGCCGGAACATCAGTGACAGGAGGGGATCGCGTGGGCCAGTTGTTATCCGGGAAGGAACTTGCCGCTGCGGTGAAACAGCGGGCGGCCGGCAAGGCCGCCGTCCTCACGGCCGGGGGCTGCCAGCCCCGGCTGGCCGTGCTGCTGGTGGGGGAGGACCCGGCCAGCGCCACTTATGTGCGGGGCAAAGCGCGGGACTGCGCCGAGTGCGGCATCGCCTCGGACGTGTACCGTCTGCCGGAGGACACCGGTGAAGCCGAACTGCTGGCGCGGGTGGCGGCCCTGAATAGTGACCCCGCGGTGCACGGCATCCTGGTGCAGCTTCCCCTGCCGCCGCATATCCGCGAGACAGCAGTGCTGGAGGCCATTGCCCCGGAAAAGGACGTGGACGGCTTCACACCGGTGAATACGGGGCGCCTGGCGGCGGGCCAGATGGAAAATTGCTTCGTGCCCTGCACGCCCGCGGGCTGTATGGAGATGCTGCGCGCCGCCGGCGTGGACCCGGCGGGCAAACGGGCCGTGGTGCTGGGCCGCTCGAACATCGTGGGCAAGCCCATGGCCATGCTGCTGACGGCCGCAGACGCCACGGTGACGCTGTGCCATTCCAAGACGCAGGACCTGGCGGCCCTGTGCCGCGGGGCCGACATCCTGGTGGCGGCCGTGGGCAGGGCGGGTTTCGTCACCGCCGATATGGTGAAACCGGGCGCCGTGGTGCTGGACGTGGGCATCAACCGCACGGCGGACGGCAAGCTGTGCGGCGACGTGGACTTTGCCGGGGTGCAGCCGGTGGCCGGCTTTTTGACGCCTGTACCCGGCGGCGTGGGCCTGATGACCCGCGCTATGCTGATGGAAAACACGGTGGAAGCGGCCCGCAGAAGCCAAAAAACACTTGCATAAAGCAAAAATTTGTGCTATAGTATTAAAGCCGCATGGTTTGGGCTCCTGAAGTGATGCCTTGCATCCGCCTAACAGTCCAGCGAGACTTATGTAAATGAGGGTAAATTATGTACGCAGTTATCGTCACTGGCGGGAAACAGTACCGCGGGGAGAAAGTCGACGTCAGCTATGTGGAAAAACTGGATGGCGAAGCTGAAAGCAGCTACACCTTCGACCAGGGTTTGGCCGTGGGCGAAGAGGGCGGCGTGAAATTCGGCACCCCGACGGTCGCCGGCGCCACTGTCACGGGCAAAGTGCTCAAAAACGGCAAGGGCAAAAAGATCACCGTGCTGACCTATCGCCCCAAGAAGGACTCCAAGCGTAAGATGGGCCATCGTCAGCCGTTCACCAAAGTTGAGATCACCGAGATCAACGGTTAAATAGAGGAGGGAATCACTCATGGCACATAAAAAAGGCGTAGGTTCTACCAAAAACGGCCGCGATTCCGAGTCGAAACGTCTCGGCGTAAAGCGCGGCGACGGCCAGTTCGTGCTCGCCGGCAATATCCTGGTCCGCCAGCGCGGCACCCATATCCATCCGGGTGAGAATGTCGGCCGCGGCAGCGACGACACCTTGTTTGCCCTGGTGGACGGCCGCGTCTCTTTCGAGCGCGTGGGCCGCGACCGCAAGCAGGTCAGCGTAAAACAGTAATGTTTTCCAAAACCGGGCCGGTATCACGGGGCCCGGTTTTTTTCTTGCCCGGGTGCACACCTTAACGGGGTACGGATACACGCAGGAACAGAGGGTAAAAAAATATGTTTATCGATACCGCAAAAATTCTCATCAAAGCCGGCAAGGGCGGCGACGGCGCCGTTTCCTTCCACCGGGAAAAATATGTGGCGGCGGGCGGGCCGGACGGCGGCGACGGCGGCCGCGGCGGCAGCGTGCTGTTCGTGGCAGACCCGAACCTGTCCACGCTGATGGATTTCCGCTACAAGCGCAAGTATGCGGCCCAGCCCGGCGAAAACGGGGGCGGGAAAAACTGCAGCGGCAAAAACGCGCCCGACCTGACCATCAAAGTGCCCCGGGGCACAGTCATCAAGGACGCGGCCACGGGCCTGGTGGTGGCCGATATCTCGGGCAGCGAGCCCGTGGTGGTGGCCAAGGGCGGCAAGGGCGGCTGGGGCAACAGCCACTTCGCCACCCCCACCCGCCAGATCCCCAAATTTGCCAAGCCCGGCCTGCCCGGCGAGGAACTGGAGGTATTGCTGGAGCTGAAGCTGATCGCCGACGTGGGCCTGATCGGTTTCCCCAACGTGGGTAAATCCACGCTGATCAGCGTCATCAGCGCGGCCAAACCGAAGATCGCCAATTACCATTTCACCACCCTCAGCCCCGTGCTGGGCGTGGTACAGGTGGGGCCCGAGGCCAGCTTTGTGGCCGCCGATATCCCGGGCCTCATCGAGGGCGCGGCCGACGGCGTGGGCCTGGGCCATGCCTTCCTGCGCCATGTGGAGCGCTGCCGCCTGCTGCTGCATGTGGTGGACGTGTCCGGGTGCGAGGGGCGGGACCCGAAAGAGGACTTTGCAAAAATCAACGCTGAGCTGGCCAATTTCTCGGAAAAATTGGCCCAGCGGCCGCAGATCGTGCTGGGCAATAAGTGCGACGTGGCCAGCCCTGAGCAGATCGAAGAATTCCGCGCCTTTATCGAGGCGCAGGGCCTGGTGTTCCTGCCCATCTCGGCGGCTACGCGCCAGGGCGTCGACAGCCTGCCCGCCCTGGTGTACGAGCGGCTGAAGGCCCTGCCGCCGGTGGAGACGTACGAGCCCGAATATGTGCGGCCCGACCCGGCCCTGGCCGACCCGCGCGCCTTTACCGCGGCGCGCGCGGGCGAGCACGAGTTCATCGTGGACGCCCCTTGGCTGGAGCGCATCCTGGAGGGCAGCGACGTGGCCGACTACGAGAGCTTGCAGTACTTCCAGCGCCAGCTGGCCGACGCCGGCGTGCTGCAAAAACTGATCGAGCTGGGCGTTGAGGAAAACGACACCATCTGCATCGGTGAATTCCAGTTCGACTATGTGTTCTGAGGAAACCGGATGTAAAAGAAAAAAGGAGAATGACCGTTGATCGATTTAAGGGAAACGGGGATCGACATCCGCGAGATGTCGCCCCTGGCGCTGGCGTTTGTGGGTGACGGTGTGTACGAAGTGCTGGTGCGGGGCATGCTGGTGGCCCACAGCCGCCTGGCGCCCGCCAAGCTGCACGCGGCCGCAGTGCGCTATGTATCGGCCAAAGGGCAGTTCGCGGCGCTGGAGGCCGTGGCCCCCTTGCTGACAGAAGAGGAGCAGGCCGTGGTGCGCCGGGGCAAGAACGCCAGCAAGGCATCGGTGGCCAAGCACGCCAGCCCCGAGGAATACCGCGCCTCCACGGCGCTGGAAAGCCTGTTCGGCTGGCTGTATCTGCAAGGGCGCAACGGCCGCATCGAAGCGCTGTTCGCGGCCATCCGCGCCGCCCATGAAGAAGAGCAAGAGGTGGCCGTATGAGGACATTCATCGCAGTCCCCGCGCCAAACGAGGTGCAAAAGGCGGCCGTGCGCGCCCTGGAAGCCCAGTGCAACCAGGCGGACGGCACTTGCCTGGAAATTTTTCTCAGCAATCAATTCAACGCCCATCCGGAGATGGACGCCTTTTTCTTTTGTGAGGAGGACGGCGCCCTCGTCGGCGTGTTGAGCCTATATGCGGACAATGATAAAGAGACGGAAGTGACGGCGGTGGTGCGGCCGGACAAACGCCGGCAGGGCGTGTTCAGCGCGCTGCTGGCGCGGGCCGTGGGCGCGCTGGCGCCCTACGGTCCTGAGACGGTGACGTTTAAAACCGATATCCACTGCCAGGCAGGCCCCGCCGTGGCCGCCCGCTGGAACCCGCGGGAACGCAGCCGTGAGTTTTTTATGGCCGCCGTCCCCGGCAAGGCCGCCGCGCCGGCAGGCTTGGAAGTGGGCCTGGCACGGGAAGAGGAATTGGAAGCCCTGGCGGCCATCAGCCGGGAGGCCTTTGGGGAAGAGCCTGAGGAGGCGGCCCGCTATGTGCGGGGCACCTTTGAGGGAGCGGATCAGCTGCTGTTCACAGGGCGCCTTTCCGGTGTGCCCGTGGGCAGTACGTCCGTGGACATCGCGGGCAAAACGGCATACATCTACGGTGTGTGCATCGCTGCCGCCCACCGGGGCCAGGGCCTGGGCAAAAGCCTTTTGCGCGGGGTTCTGGCGGCCCTGCCCGCGGTGACGGACAAACAGCCCGCCCTTTCGGTGGAAGCGGACAATACCGCCGCGCTGGGGCTGTATACTGGCGCGGGCTTTTCCCTGGTGACGGAGCACCGCTATTATTCAGCGCCTTTCGCGGCCGTGCGGGACAGCCTGGGCTGACGTGCAAAAAGAAAAAAGAGGACAGCGCATTTTTAATGGACCCAAGGGTGCATCAAAAACGCGCTGTCGTGCGTATTTCCTATAGGGCTTTTATTTGTTGCTGCAGTTGGAAGCCTTGTTGCTGCTGCGGTTCGAAGCCTTATTGGAAGAACTATTGCTGTTGTTATTGTTGCTGCTGTTGTTGCTCTTGTTGAAAGAGCTGTTGTTGGTGCTGTTACGGCTGGAAGAGTTGTTGCTGGTGCTGTTGCGGCTGGAAGAATTGTTGTTGCTGTTATTGTTGTTTGCCATGGTTCTCACCTCCTTGTGCCCTTATTATTTGCACAGCGCGGGGGCGATATACACAAAATTTTAAAAAGGGAGGAAGCCTATGCTCACGGCCTATTTTGAGCAGCGGGAGCGGACGTTGCTGGGCGTGCTTTATGAAAGCAAATATACATATAGTATAGATATACAAAGAGGAATTACCGCCAACGGCCTGCGGGAC
>CAJMEU010000099.1 GCA_905212515.1 uncultured Oscillospiraceae bacterium
TCCTCGCCCGGCGCGGGCAGTTGCCCGGCTGGCGCGGCCGCGCCGCGCGCGTTTGGGAGCATATAAAACGGGCCCGCCGCCATCGAGGCGGCCGGCTGTTGATCCCTCAGGCAACGCGGACGTTGACTGCGCGCAGCTTCCTGCTGTTTTTGGGGTCCTGCTCCGTGTCATAGGACACGTGCTGGCCCTCCTGCAGGGATTTGTGGCCCTCGCCCATGATGGCGGAGAAATGCACGAATACATCCTCGCCGCCGTTATCGTTGGAGATGAAGCCAAACCCTTTTTCGTCGTTGAACCATTTTACAGTACCGTTATTCATAAACCAGTACCTCCTTAAAGTTGTTATCCAAAATCGTGCAAACAAAAAGCTACCGGCCATAAGTCAAAATGAAAATTGACTTACATCCAGTAGCAATCAATTAGTACATTTAGAATACTTATACAGTATACACCTGATGGGCGGAAAAAGCAAGGCTTTTTTAAAAATAAAAAACAAACCTGCGCTTACGTGTGTTGACGTAAGCGCAGGCCTGTTTTGGTGCTATGACCAATCCTTCGATCGCTGCCATGAAGGCGAATCCTTTATTACGGAAGAGCCAAATAAGTTGCAGCGGCTTGCGTTTCGTATGGTTCAGCGCGTTTCCTTACCAATTTGTTGGGCTAATTTATTCCGCGGTTCCAAAATTTTTTGATCGTCTGGCACACCGCCATTCCTTTCATTATAAGCTCCATTTTTCATCTGAATCTCCAAAAGGCCCACTTCTGTACTCACTAGTTTGTCCTTGGTGTTACCCTTTTCCATACGATCGGACAACCGTTCCAGCTGTTTAGCCGCCTCCTCTGCCGTGATCTCAAAATCCAGCATTTGATCCGTGACCTGTACCGCTTGGGTGGCCGCCTTCATATTTGCCTCAGTAATAGTATTGTCGGCTTGATATGCCCCTGCCGGCGAAGTTTCTTTACCCTCCAGATCGCTAGCGGCCACAAAATAATCTCTAAAAGCACCATCGAGATAAGTGATAAAAACCGAACAAAGCGCGTCCTCTGCATCGAAATAGCAGGGAAGCCCCTCGGTACTGTACGTACCGCTCAGGGTCACAAAACCATCTATCTCCTCCTGCTTGTGTTCAAACTGCTTCTCCGCCTCTTCGGCCGTCATACCCGGCTGATACTTCAGGGTCTCAAAGCCCTCCGGGTCATAAATGCTGATGATCTGAGCTACATCTTCGTCATCATACTTGACCCATATCCGGTCATCCTCATATTTCACAGAGCCCAATTCCGTTGTGACACCTTGTCCATAGAACTTTTCTATATCCTTACGCGTTTGTTCGCCCACTTCTAAAATTACATTCTTTTCCAAATCTTTAATTTGAGTCAGCTTCGTTACTTCTTTCGGCCCACCGCAGGCGGCCAAACCGAGAGCTATCACCACTGCAAGCCCGCAGGCAAGTAACTTTTTCATCTTTCACGTCTCCTTTTTTGAATCACCGCGGCTGAAAATGCCCTATTTTCGGCTTTCACTATAAAAAATGCACCGGCAATTGCCGGTGCATTTTTGGCTCCCCCTGTTGGGCTCGAACCAACGACCCTGCGGTTAACAGCCGCATGCTCTACCAACTGAGCTAAGGAGGAATATAGAGATATCGCCTAAGCGACGTTAATTATTATACCCATTTGTATGGGAAAAGTCAAGATGCTTTTATAAAAAAACAAAAAATTTTCCGTGTGCGGCCGAGGGCGGAAAAACCCGCAAAAAGGGCGAAAATCCGCCTTTCGTGGCGCACGCAGGCTTTGGCATTTTTTTTGCTTTTTCCGTGTTTTAATCAAAGGACAGAAAGAAGGACATGCCCCCCGCCCAAACGAGGGACAAGCTCCGCGAAAAGAGGAAGGGACATGAAAGGCAAGTGGCTTGTATGCGCCTGTGCCGTGCTGTGCGCCGGCCTGTGCGCCGCGCCCGCGGCCGGCGCCGCCGAGGTGGACAGCCCGCCGCCGGCGCTGGAAAACAACATGGCGCTGCACAAAACGGCCCAAGCCGAGGCGGACGGCGCGCTGACGGTGACGCTGACGGTGGAGGGCGGCGGCAGCCTGCGGCAGGCGGCCGGAAACGTATTTTTGGTGGTGGACGGCACGCCCACGGCCGCTGAAGCCATGGCTGTGAAAAGCTTTATAGGCACGCTGCTGGGCGAGGCCGACCACCTGTCCGTGGGCCTGGTGCGCACCGACGGCGGCGCCACGGTGCCCCTGGCCAAGCTGCGGGGCACAGGCACCGAAGCGGTGGACAAGCTGCGGCGCGGCCTGGACGCCGGACCGGGCAGCGCCCTTTCCTTAGAGGAATGCCTGCGCCTTGCTTCCCGGCAGCTGGCCGGCGCCCAGGCGGGGCCGCGCCACATCGTGCTTATCAGCACCGGGGCCGCCCCGGATGCGGGCGAGGACGCCGCAGTACTGGCCCGCAGCCTGTGTGAGGGCGGCACCGTGACCAGCGTGATGGCCGTGGGCGTGGGCGCGCAGCCCGCCCGGGCCTGCGCCTGCCGCAGCGGCGCTTACTGGGTGCCGCCCGGCACGGGCGCCATGGCGCCCGTGGCCATGGCCCTGTGCCAGCAGGCCCAGAACGCCGTGGTGACGGACGCCTTCGCCCCGGGCGTGAGCTATGTGGACGGCTCCGTGCGCATGGAGGGCGGCGTTTCGGCCGCGGTGGATGGGGATCGCCTGACCTGGGCCCTGGGCGTCTATGTGCCCGCGGGCACACCATTGCGCTTGTGCTACCAGGTGCGGGCCTCGGCCGTCCCACAGCAGCCTGTGCAGGAGGCCGCCCCTGGGGAGGAAGCGCCCGGGCTGCTGACAGTCCCCGGCGGGGAACCGGCTGAGCCGCCGGCCGCGGGCAGCAACGACGGCGCCCCCGGGCAGCCCTTAGGCCTGGAGACGCGCCTCACCTGGCAGGATCTTTCCTCCGACGGCACCCGCGTGGCGCGCACGCTGCTGTGCCGGCAGCCCGTCGTCCACTTTGCCGGTGTGCCTCAGGTGCCGGCCGCCGAGTCCGGCGCGCTGGAACCGGCGGAGCTTCCTTCCCCGGAACCCCCGTCCCCGGCAGAGGAGTCCGCCGGGACGCTGGACGACCTGCACGCCGCGTCCCTGGCCGTCTTTGCCTCCGTCAGCCCGCCCAGTACCGCCCCGGCACACGCCCCCGCCGGGGTGGTGCTGCGGGCGGCGGCGGGGCCTGCCTTTCTCTCCGGCGCCGGCGCGCTGTGGCCGCCCCGGCGGACGGAAGCGCCGTCCCGGCGCCGCTGGCTGCCCCTGTGCAACGCGGCCGTAGGGCTTTTGTGCGGCGGCAGCAGCCTGTGGCTGCAGGGCCGCGCGGCCCGCGGCGCCCCGCGCTGACGCTTCCCTTCTCCCATTGCTTCCTTTCTCCCCTGCGAAAAGCCCGGCGCCTTTAAGAAAGGCGCCGGGCTTTTCCTTTTTTGACACTTTGTCCCCTCTAGCGCGCGAACAGTTTGGCCAGGGGCGCCACCACGGACTGCAGGTCCTGGATGGCCTGGTTCAGGCTTTCCATATCCAGGCTGTCCAGCGTCTGGGAAACTTGGGTAAACCCTTCCTGCACCGACTGCGTAAGCTGCGCCCAATCCACGTCGCCCAGTTTCTGCACCGCCTCCAGCGCCGCCGAAGCCCGGGGCACCAGCGCCAAAGCGCTGACCAGCACGATCACCAGAATGGCCACGCAGGCTGCCGCGCAGATACGCAGGCACAGCAGCTGCTGTTTGCGCACTTTTTGTTCCTCGTTCATCTCGCCGCCCTCCTTTTTTCTATTATACCGCGGCGGCGGGCGAAACTCCATTCTTTTGCGCGCGCGGTGCGAATTTCACCGCTTATTCGCCCGTCAGGGCACGGATGCGCCGCTGCACGGCCGCCAGGCGCGGTTCATCCCGCACAAAGGCAAGGTCTTCGTCCGTCATCAGGCCCTCGCCCAATTTGCGCAGGATGGGGCGCGTGCCCTCTTTCGGCGCGTGATCCATGTGGCTGTACAGCGGCGAATGGCGGCCGGCGGCGATGTCCTCCAAACCGTCGGCCATCTTTTCCAAAAGGTCCAGCGTGCGCGTCTCGTTCCGGTGGGCCATGGCCGCGGGCAGGCCCAGGGCGCCCAGGGGGTAGTCGCCCACCTCGAACAGCTCCAACAATTGCTGCAGCATCTGTTCCAGGCGCGCCGCCTTCTCCGTCTCGCCGTTTTCCCGGCTGAGGGCTTCCAGGATCTGCACCGACGAGGCCAGCTGGTGCACGCCGTGGAACACCCGCTGTTCGTACACCTGGCAGGCCTTTTCCGGCGGGCCGGCCCGACGGCACAGCATGGCTTCCAGGCTGTCCCGGTCCGGCCCGGGGCCAGGAAGTTTCTCCAGCTGGGCCCGGGCGTCGTCATAGCGGCCCTCGTTCAAGGCCCGGCAAAACAGCATCATCGTGGCCTGCTGGGCCAAAAAGGCGTTGGGGCTGTTTTGCAGGCGCGTGTACAGCGCCCCGATCTCCTCCCCATAGGCCGGGCCCTTTACCTCGTTTATCTGACGCAGGCCGTCCAGCTGCGTGGCCGCCGCCAGGGCCAGCTCCTCGCAGTTTGGATACTGCTGCAGCTGGGCCATGGCGTAATCGCGGGCATCCTGATAGCCCGTTTGTTCACTGCGGGCGACGATCTCTTCCAATATTGCTTTGATCTCCTCCCGCGTCAGGCCCTCGCGGTAGCACAGCAGGGTGTCTGTGCTGATACCCAGCAGCCGCGCGATGGGCGCCAGCAGCAGGATGTCCGGGCAGGAGTTGCCGTTTTCCCATTTATTCACCGCCGGGGCCGTCACGCCCAGGCGCGCGGCCATCTCTTCCTGGGTCATGCCCTGCTCCTTGCGGTATTTGCGGATCACTTGTCCCAATTCCATATTCATTGCCTCCTATGGTTCCTTGCGCGCCGGCCGTTCGCTGCTTTCAGCATACCAGCATTTGGCCCGGAGCGCAATTGAACAGGCATCAACCTGGAGGCAATTTTTTTAACCACCGGTTAATTTTCACCGCCTGTTGGCGCCATTGTTTGGAAATGTTCCCCTCGACAAAAAAACTATTGACATTCCCCCGTGTTGTGCTATAATAATTAAGCACCCTTCGAAAAGGGCGCTTCCAAGCGGCTGTGGCCGCAGATATCGCGGGGTGGAGCAGTCCGGTAGCTCGTCGGGCTCATAACCCGAAGGTCGTAGGTTCAAATCCTGCCCCCGCAACCACCAACCCGGGAAACGGCTTGTTTCCTGGGTTTTTTCATTTTTAGGCTCGTCGGGGAAACGCCGTCTTCATGTCAAAAGGGCGCGCATACAATTCATGTGCGATGCTCCATTCCTATTGGGTATTCCCTTTTTTCCGCAGGCTATTTTTTCGGCCGTGTGGCCGTCGGCGCAGCGGGCCGGCTGCGAAGGCCCTAGGCAGTCGGCCGCCAGGGGCCGCTTTCGCCCCTGGCATTGGCCTTTGTCCGGCAAAAAAAGAGAGGCTGTCGCCTCTCTTTTTTGGTTGTTCCCAGGGGCTGCTGCACGGCTTTCTTCAAAGCCGCCGGACGCTGGCCGCCTCTTTTTGCGCGGTGCGGTGATACGTCACGCCGGAATAGCCCAGCACCAACGTGGCCACGGCTTTCTCCCCGCGCCCCAGGCCCAGGGCCCGGCGCAGCGGGCGGGAAAGGCCGGCGGCCATGCAGAAGAACCCGCTGTACAGCACCCCCAGGCCGCAGGCCTCCGCCATCAGGGCCATATTGGCCGCCGCGAGGGCGCCGTCTATTTTGTCCCGCGACACAACGACAATGGCCGCAGGGGCTTTTTTGAAGAAAAAATGGTCGTCGATGCTCGTCCGCCGCGCCGTGGGGTTTACCGGCTTCATCAGCGGGAGAAGCCGCCGGAACAGGCCCACGGCCAGCTGTTCACATTGCGCCATTTTATCTTTTAACACAATGAAGGAAACGTCCTGGGCATTGCCGCCGGTCGGCGTCAAACGGCCGGCTTCGATGATCTGCTCAAGCAGTTCCGGCTCGACCTGCCGCCGGGTAAACTGGCGGATGCTCCTTCTTGTCTTGATGGCGGCAAGCAGCTTCGCGGGGTCCAGCGTGACGGGCTTCTCGATCTCCTCCGGCGGCGCGTCAAAGCCCATCATGGAGACGGCCGCCTGGGGGCAGACAGCCACGCAGTGCCCGCACAAAATGCAGTCCTGCGTCAGGACCCGCGCCTTTTTGTTTTCCACCCGGATATTGCTGGCCGGGCAGTCCTTTTGGCACAGGCCGCAGCCAATGCATTTTTCAGGGTCGATTTGGATCCTGTGTTTTTGCTTCATCGTTCCCGCCTCCCGTCTTCCAGCACGCAGCGTCATCCATGATATAGTATTGGTTTCGCTGCCTGGATTTGGCCTTATAGGCGATGGCCCCCGTGGGGCAGCCGCCGATACACGCCATGCAGTGGGTGCAGTTGCCCTGCCACCGCGGTCTCCCGTCCGCCATCCTGATGTTGTCCAGCGGGCACCGGGCTGCGCATTTCCCGCAGGACACACAGCGGTCTGAGACGGAAAAGCCCTTGTCGTGCACGAAAAGCGCGTAGAACAGCGGGTTGACCGGGCCGCTTTTCACTTTGTCGGCCAACGATACGAGCGGCGCCGCCAAACGCCCGCCGGCCCGCACCTGTTCCGCAAATGCGGCGATCTGCGGCGCGGCGCGCTCCAGGATCGCCCGGCATTCCGCCTCGTCGGGCGTGGGGAAAAGCGCCAGATAATTCTCCGGCATCACCACGGAGGCAAGCCCGCAAAACCGCAGCCCCTTTTTGGCGCACAGCTTTTCCGCATAGGCCGCGGCGTTTGCGCAGTCTCCGCCGCAGGTCAATAGGAAGTAGGCGTCCCGGCTGCCTGTAAAATCCGTGTCCAGGATCCACCGCTCCACCACCCTGGGTATGCGCCAGGCATAGGTCGGCGCAACGAACACCAGCGGCCGTTCCGCCCGGATGACGGCGTGCCTGCCCGTTTTCAGAAACCGGTTGATGGAAACCGCTTCCCCGTCCCCGGTCAGCTCCGCCAGCCGCAGCGCTGCCAACTGGCTGTTGCCGGTACCGCTGAAATACAAAACCATAGCGTCCTCCTCTTGACAAACAAAAAATCATCCAATATGATACATATTGTATCATATTTGGTTTGGCTGTCAATCCGCCAACCTGAGACAAATTGAGGTAAAATGTATCATGGATCAAAGAAAAGCAGCCAATCAACGGGTGAAGGACCGCCTGTTTTCCGCCCTGGTGGAGTTTGCGGGCCGCAAAGACTGGTCAAAGCTGACCGTTACTGAGCTGATCGGGCAATCCGGTGTGGCCCGGGCGTCCTTTTACCGCAACTTCAAGTCTGTGGAAGAGCTGATCGACTACGGCATCCAGCGCATGGCGATGCATTACCACGAGGGAAAGCCCTATCGGGACGAGGATTTCCACAGCCGGGCGGCCATGCTGTACAAATTCCGCTTCTATCAGGAAAATGCCGCGCTCGTATTGGCTTTTCATCGCGCCAAAATGGCGGTCACGCTGCTGGATGTGATCACGGACTGTGAAATCGACGCCTGCGGCGATATGCCCGCCACTTCCATATCGAAATACGAGCTCTACTATTTTTCCGGGGCCTTTTACAACATGATGCTCTGCTGGCTGGAAACCGGCACCAAAGAGACCCCGGAGGCCATGGCGGATGAATTTTTACGGATCACAGGCGGCGCAGGCACCCGCCCGTCGCCCTGAGCCAGGCCCGGGCGAACAGCCCTGCCCGCCGCCCCGGCCGGCAGCGCATTCTGGACGATCCTGCAAAAATTTTTCACGAAAAATTAAATATATCAATATAAATATTAAAAATATTAATTTTTATATTGACATTTACAACTTTCATGCTATAGTGAAAAACAGAGAGGAGACGCTTATGAAAAAAGTTATCAGCCGCTGCCCGGTGTGCGGCGGGGAACTGGCCGTGGCGCGTCTTCGCTGTGATTCCTGCGACACGGTCATCGAAAATCATTTTGCCCTCAGCAAATTTGATTATCTTTCGGGTGAGGAATTGTACTTCACCGAGACATTCATCCGCTGCCGGGGCAATATTAAAGAAGTGGAGAAAGAATTGGGCATCTCCTACCCCACCGTGCGCGCCAAGCTGGACGCGGTGATCAAAAAATTGGGGTACGAGGCCGGGGCCGAGGAACAGCAGCGCAAACAGGAAGCCGTCCTCAAAGCCCTGGAAAACGGCGAGATCACCGCGGAAGAAGCGATCGCGCAGCTGAAATGAACAAGAGAAAGGCGGATCGGGACAATGGATGAAACTTTGCGCATTTTGAAAATGGTGGAGGAGGGAACCGTCACCGCAGAGCAGGCGGCCGAATTGATGGCCGCCCTCCGCCCGCAGCAGACGGCCCTGGCCAAAAGCAGTTACGATAAAAAAATGTTCCGCATCATCGTGGACAGCACCAGCGGGGACAAGGTGAACGTGCAGTTCCCCGTGGGCGCCATCAAGAAAATTTTGAAAGTGACAGGCAAGCTGCCCATCCCGGAGAAAGATTTGGAAGGGGTGGACCTGGCCGGCATGATGGATGCCGTTTGCGAATGCCTGGACGGGGAAGTGGAAGGGGACTTTGTCCATGTTTCCGCGGCCGACGGCACGACCGTGCGCGTATATGTCGATCCATAACGCGTGGCGCCATGTATGTGAAGATCAAAACCCCGGACCTCCGCTTTTCCATGCCCGTGCCGGTCTCCCTGATCGGGTTCGTGGTGCGGATGATCCCCGACCGCGTGTTTGAAGAACTGCGGGCCCACACGCCGGAACCCTACCGCTGCCTGGTGACGAAAAGTCAGGTCGGCGCCATTCTGGAAGAATGCCTGGATATCCTGCGGGAAAACAAGGGCCTGGAAGCCGTCCACGTGGAAGGCGGCGACGGGACCTTTGTCTCCATAAAATTGTAGCAACTGTGCGGGAGCATTGTCCCCGCACAGTTATTTTTATGGTTTAAAGGTCTCTGGTGTTGGATCGTTTTGGTACACTCTTCACCTCGCATGGTCAGGCGCATTTTAAGGCACGGCTTCCACTCATTTCAAAATGCTTTCTCCCTAACTTGTTTTGTCCCGATTTTCGGCAAATAGCTGGTCTGGATACTAAAAACTATCGTTTTTGCTCTTTACATCTTTTTACAGAGCCTCTATAATAGAACTAGGCGCTATTTGTATACCATATGTATTCATTGCGTGCGATTAAGAGGAGGAATCTTATGGGAGATCTGCAGTTCACCTTGCCCCCCGTGGAAAAAAGCAAGAAACAGGTGGCATACGAATTCATCAAAGAACATATTGTCAGCGGTGATTTCCCTGCCGGCAGCCTGCTGGTGGAGCGACAGTTGTGCGCTATGATCAACACCAGCCGCACCCCGGTGCGCGAAGCGATCCAACAGTTGACGGCCGAAGGCTTAGTAGAGAGCATTTCCGCCAAGGGAAATGTTGTTTCATCCATCCGTTATGAGGATATCGCCCGCACCTACGATGTGCGCGAATACTTGGAAAGCTTGGCCGTACGCCTGTGTGTGCAGGTGTGTACCGATGCACAAATGGAGGCATTGGCCGCTTGTACTCAACGCATGCTGGAGGCTTATAAGTCGGGCGACTTGGTCACCATGTATCAGGAGGACAACCAATTCCATCTGATGATCATTCAAAATTCTCAAAATACTCTGCTGATCAATATTTATGAATCTTTCCTTGATAGTCAGATCCGCCGTATCACCCAATTGATCGGAAATAACTTGGAGGGAATGAAAAAGTCCAATGCTCACCATCAGGAACTGATGGAAGCATTGCGGCAGCGCGACGGCGACTTGGCAGAACAGGTGATTCGCCGTCATATCCAGGACAGCAAGATCAGTCATTTGACTTTATTCGCTCCCAACATCCAACTGCGTTATCCCAATAACTAAATGGCTCTGTTTTGTCGAACGGCCTTAAGCCTTGCGCATTTTTGCGCTTGCGTTTTCAGGCCGTTTTTTCTTTTGAAATTTTTAACCTTTCGGTGGTACACCACTTTTTGTAATTTTATGAGATACATATTTCCCTGATCTTTTAGACGAACAGCCTTTAAAAATTTCTTGATAGAACTAACAAAAATAGAGTAATCTCTTTATCTATTCTCACAAAAATCGTCAAACCCGCTAATTTAAACCAAAATATATTGAATTATTTCAGTTGAGATGATATCATATACTTGTGGTATGCCAAAAGAATTCAATCGGACTGTCTGCCAAACGGTCCGGCCTTGGGATGTGATTGTCCTTTTACCGCAGCCACAGCGACAAAAGGGCAGCGCCCCACCCCTGTCCAAGGAAAAACTGTCTGGAAGATATCCGAAGAAATGGAGATGAACAGTTTTTCTCAACCATCATCGGAATAAAAGGAGTGCTTCAGAAATGATGAAAAAGGCTATCTGCATTTTCCTGTGCTTGGCAATGATCCTCTCCCTGGCCGCCTGCGGCGGCGGCTCTTCTGCATCCGCCCCGGCTGCTGGCACATCCGCTGGCAGTGCCCCTGCCGGCAGTGAGGCGCAACCCACTGCCAGCGGCGATCCCATCAAAATCGGTTTCCTTCTGCCCAAATCCGGCGGATACGCGCCTATG
>CAJMEU010000100.1 GCA_905212515.1 uncultured Oscillospiraceae bacterium
GAGGAGAACATGAAGGACCAGAAGATCAAGGTGCCCGACGAAGAGACGGACGAGGTGTGCGAATTGTGCGGGCGCAAAATGGTCATCAAAAGCGGCCGCTACGGCAAGTTCCTGGCCTGCCCGGGCTTCCCCGAGTGCCGCAACACCCGCAAGATCGTGCAGTCCACGCCGGGCACCTGCCCCAAGTGCGGCGGGCGCATGCTGGTGCGCCGCTCCAAAAAAGGGCGCATCTACTATGGCTGCGAGAAGAACCCCGGCTGCGATTTCATGACCTGGAACGAGCCCACGGCCGAA
This sequence comes from uncultured Oscillospiraceae bacterium, assembly GCA_905212515.1. Classification (GTDB taxonomy): domain Bacteria; phylum Bacillota; class Clostridia; order Oscillospirales; family Ruminococcaceae; genus Ruthenibacterium. The sequence continues at coordinate 295 of CAJMEU010000100.1, forward strand.
ACCTGCCCCCAGTGCGGCGGCACCCTGTTCAAAAAGGGCGGCCGCAGCGGCATGCTGCTGTGCGAGAAGGAGGGCTGCGGCTATTCGCGCCCCTTCACGCCCGAGAAAAAGGGGTAAGCGCCATGGAGATCCGCATCCTGGGCGCGGGCCTGGCGGGCTGCCAGGCCGCGCTGTATCTGGCCGGGCAGGGGCACAAGGTGCTGCTGTTCGAGCAAAAGCCCGAAAAGTTTTCCCCGGCCCACAAAAGCCCCGCCCTGGCCGAGCTGGTGTGCTCCAACTCCCTGAAGGCCGACCGGCTGGATTCGGCCTCCGGCCTTTTGAAAGCCGAGATGAGGCTGCTGGGCGACAGCCTGCTGCCCGTGGCCGAAAGCTGCCGCGTGGCCGCCGGCGGCGCCCTGGCCGTGGACCGGGACCAGTTCTCCGCCGGGGTGACGGCCCTGGTCAAGGCCAGCCCCGGCATCACCCTGGTCCCCGGCGAGGTGACGCGGGTGGAGGAAGACGCCGACGCCCTCACCCTGGTGGCCACCGGCCCGCTGACGGAGGGCGCGCTGGCAAAGGAGATCAGACGCCTCACCGGCAGGGAGGGCCTGGCCTTTTACGACGCGGCCGCGCCCATCGTCACGGCCGACAGCCTGGACATGGAAAAGGTGTTCGCCGCCAGCCGCTACGGCCGGGGCACGGCCGATTACCTCAACTGCCCCTTTGACAAAGCGGGCTACGAGGCCTTTTGCGAGGCCCTGCGCACGGCCGAGCGCGCCCAACTGCACGATTTCGACGCGGGCGGCGTGTACGAGGGCTGCATGCCCATCGAGGTGATGGCCCAGCGCGGGGCGGACACCATGCGCTACGGCCCCCTGCGGCCCGTGGGCCTCACCGACCCGCGCACCGGCCACCGCCCCTGGGCCAACGTCCAGCTGCGGGCCGAGAACGGGGCCGGCACCCTGTACAACCTGGTGGGTTTTCAGACGAACCTCAAATTCGGCGAGCAGCAGCGCGTGTTCCGCATGATCCCGGGCCTGGAACAGGCCGAGTTTGCGCGCTACGGCGTGATGCACCGCAACACCTTTTTGGACAGCCCCGGCCTTTTGGGGGCCGACCTGGCGCTGAAAAGCCACCCCAACGTGTATTTTGCCGGGCAGATCACCGGCTTCGAGGGCTATATGGAGAGCGCGGCTTGCGGCCTGCTGGCCGCCCGCGCCATCCACGCCCGCCTGTGCGGCGCGCCCGCGCCCCACTACCCGGCCCAGACCATGTGCGGCGCCCTGCTGCGCTACATCACCACGCCCATCAAGGACTTCCAGCCCATGGGCGCCAACATGGGCCTGCTGCCCCCGCTGCCGGAAAAGGTGCGGGACAAGCGGGCCCGATACCAGCAGCTGGCCCAGCGGGCCCTGGACGCCCTGCGTGCCGCTGATTTCCAGTAAGCCAAAGGAGGAATTTCCATGAACATCATCATCGACGCCATGGGCGGCGACAACGCGCCCGCCGAGGTGCTGAAAGGCGCCGCCGACGCGGTGCGGGAATACGGCGTGGCCGTCACGGCCGTGGGCAGCGCGGCCAAGATCGACGCGGCCGTGAAAGAGCACGCCATCGACATGACGGGCATCACCGTGGTGAACGCCACCGAGGAGATCGCCATGTGCGACGAGCCCACGGCGGCCATCCGCCATAAGAAGGATTCCTCCATGGTGGTGGGCCTGCGCCTTCTGGCCGAGGGCAAGGGCGACGCCTTTGTCTCCGCCGGCTCCACGGGGGCCCTGCTGGCCGGCGCCACGCTGATCGTCAAACGTCTCAAGGGCGTCAAGCGGCCGGCCATCGGCACGGTCATCCCGGGCGCACAGCAGCCCTACCTGCTCATCGATTCCGGCGCCAATGTGGAGTGCCGGCCCGAGATGCTGGACGCCTTTGCCGTCATGGGCAGCGTGTACATGGAAAAGGTGCTGGGCCGCAAGGATCCCGTGGTGTGCCTGGTCAACAACGGCGCCGAGGAGACGAAGGGCACCCCCGCCTACGTGGAGGCCCACAAGCTGCTGCGGCAGAACGCCGCCATCCGCTTCGGCGGCAACATCGAGCCGCGGGACGTGCCCCAGGGCGCGGCCGACGTGGTGGTGTGCGACGGCTTCACCGGCAACGTGATCCTCAAGCTCACCGAGGGGCTGGCCAGCGCCCTGGTGGGGCAGATCAAAGGCGTGTTCATGAAAAACATCCTCACCAAGCTGGCCTTCCTGCTGGTGAAGGACGGCATGAAAGACTTCAAAAAGCGCCTGGACGCGGACGAGCACGGCGGCGCGCTGATGGTGGGCGTGCAAAGGCCCGTCATCAAGGCCCACGGCTCGTCAAAGGCCAAGGCCTTCAAAAACGCTATCCGCCAGGCAAAGCTGTGCGTGGACGGCGGCGTGGTAACGGCCATGGCCGAAAAGCTGGCCGCCGGGGCGGGCCAGGCAGAACCTTTGCGTGAGGAGTGACAAGATGCATACGGCAAACGAATTGCAGGACGTGATCGGCTACCGCTTCAAAAACCCCCTCCTGCTGGAGACGGCGCTGACGCACACCTCGTACGCCAACGAGGCCAAGCACGGCGTGCAGCACAACGAGCGGCTGGAATTTTTGGGCGATTCAGTGCTGTCCATCGTGGTGGCCGATTACCTGTTCACCCATAAAAACATGCCCGAGGGCGAGCTGACGCGCATGCGCGCCAGCCTGGTGTGCGAGGCGGCCCTCTTCGGCTTTGCCCGGCAGATCGGCCTGGGCCAGTACCTGCGCCTGGGCCACGGCGAAGAGCGCTGCGGCGGCCGCGGGCGGCCCAGCATCGTGGCCGACGCCTTCGAGGCCGTCATCGCCGCCCTGTATCTGGACGGCGGCATCGAGGCCGCGCGGGATTTCATCCTGCCCTTTGTCACCAGCGTCCTCACCGACAAGCTGGCCGACGAGGATTACAAGACCCATCTGCAGGAGATCATCCAGCAGAACCCCGAAGAGCGTCTGCGCTACGTGGTGACGGGGGAGAGCGGCCCGGACCATGACAAGCACTTCGTGGTGGAGGTGCACCTCAACTCCAACTGCATCGGCACCGGCGAGGGCCACAGCAAAAAGCAGGCCGAACAGATGGCCGCCAAAGAGGCCCTGGCCCTGATGGGCTATTGAGCGCGGCACCCAAAAAACTTCGCGATTAAAGAGGCAGTTATGTATTTAAAAGCACTGGAGATCCAAGGCTTCAAGTCCTTCCCGGACAAGACCCGCATCACCATCGAAAAGGGCATCACCGCCGTGGTGGGGCCCAACGGCAGCGGCAAATCCAATATCTCCGACGCCATCCGCTGGGTGCTGGGCGAGACGAGTGCCAAGCAGCTGCGCGGCGGCGGCAAGATGGAGAACGTCATCTTCGGCGGCACCCAGCAGCGCAGCGCCATGGGCTTTGCCAGCGTGCGCCTGTATGTGGACAACAGCGACCGGCGCGTGGACGTGGACGCGGACGAGGTGGTGATCGGCCGCAAATATTACCGCAGCGGCGACAGCGAGTACACGGTGAACGGCCAGAACGTGCGCCTGAAGGACATCTACGAGATGTTCCTGGACACAGGCCTGGGCCGCGACGGCTATTCCATCATCAGCCAGGGCCGCATCGCCGAGATCGTGGGCGCCAAATCGGGCGAACGGAGGGAGATCTTCGAAGAGGCGTCCGGCATCGCCAAATACCGCTACCGCAAAAACGAGGCCGAGCGCCGCCTCTCCTCTGCGGAAGAGAACCTGGTGCGCCTGCGGGACATCCTGGGCGAATTGGAAGAGCGGGTGGGCCCCCTCAAGCGCGACAGCGAGAAGGCCCGGCAGTTCCTGGAACTGGCCGGCCGCCGCAAGGGCCTGGAAGTGACCTTGTGGGTGGACACGGTGAAAAAGGCCCGGGAGACCGTGCGCGAACAGCAGCGCAAGATCGAACTGGCGGACGCGGACTACCGGCGCGCCGCCGGCGAGATGGAGGCCATCGACGCCGAGACCGAGGGCACCCGCGCCGAGATCGAGCACCTCATCAAGGAGGTGGACCGCTACAACGGCGAGATCCGCGCCATCACCGAGCGCATCTCCGGCTCCGACGCGCGGGTGGCCGTGTTGAACAACGACATCCAGCACAACGACGCCGCCATCGCCTCCCTGCAGGAGGAGATCAGCCAAAGCGGCCTGGGCCGCGAGGCCATCGCCGCCGAGGTGGAAGCCCACCGGGCCCAGGTGGAGCAAAAGACGGCCGAGGTACAGGCCGCCTCGGCCCGGGCGGACGAACTGGAAGCCCTTTTGCGGGACCTGCAGCAGAAAAGCGAGGCCAGCGGCGAGCAGCGCGGCGCCGTGGAGGGCCGCCTGACGGCCATGGCCGCCGAGAGCACGGATCTGAAAGTGGCCGCCGCCGCGGCCGACAGCGCCGTGGAGGCCGCCCGGGCCCGCCTGGCCGCGGCCGAAAGCGAGCGGGAAAACACCGCCCGCCAGCTGGCCGCCCTGCACGAGGAACAGGCGGACACGGAAAAGTTTTTGGCCGACGCCAACGAAAAGCTGCAGCGCCTGGAAAACATCAAGGCCGGCCTGTCCCTCAAGCTGGACAGCCGCAAAAAGGCGCTGGCCGAGGCCGACGAGGCCGAGCAGAAGCTCCTGCGGGACATCGAGGCCGCCGCAGGCCGCATCGCGCTGCTCAAAGACCTGGACCGCAACATGGACGGGTTCCAGCACAGCGTGAAAACCGTGATGAAGGCCTCCCAGGGCCGCCGCCTGCGGGGCATTCTGGGGCCCGTGTCCACCATTTTGTCCGTGAAAAGCGGCTGGGAGGTGGCCATCGAGACAGCTTTGGGCTTTGCCCTGCAGAACATCGTGGTGGAAAACGAGACGGCCGCCAAGGCCGCCATGGCCTATTTGAAAAACGAACGCGCGGGCCGCGCCACCTTCCTGCCCTTGGACACGGTGCGCCCGGCCTCCTTCGACGCCCGCCGCCTGCCCGAGGGCGCGCAGCTGGCGTCCAGCCTGGTGCAGTGCGACGGCAAATACGAGCACATCGTCTCGAACCTCTTGGGCCGCATCGTGGTGGTGGACGACATCAACACCGCCTCCCGCGTGGCCAAAAGCCTGGATTACCGCAACCGGGTGGTCACGGCCGACGGCCAGGTCATCAACGCCGGCGGCTCCTTCACCGGCGGCAGCGTGTCCCGTTCGGCCGGCCTGTTCAGCCGCAAGCAGGAGATCGACGATTTGGGGGAGAAACTGGCCAAGCTGGAAGCCAGGCGCGATGAGGCCGAGGCCCGCACGGACGCGGCCAAGGCCGAGGTGGACAAGCTGTCCGCCGAACTGACGGCCACGGACAGCGAGGCCATCACCGCCGGCGGCGACAAGATCCGCGGCGAGGTGGAGCAAAACCGCATCGCGTCGGCCATCGCCCAGCTCACGGCGGCCCAGCAGGCCCTGGACGCCGAGTGTCAGCGCCTGGACGGGCAGCTGGCCCAGGACGGGGCCGCCGCCGAGGCCGCCCGCGCCCGGGTGGCCCAGCTGGCGGCGGACAGCGCGGCGCTGGAGGCCCAGCTGGCACTGCTCAGCGGCACGGACGACGACTTTTTGGCCACCCGCACCCGCCTCACCGAGGAGCTGGGCGAGCTGAAGCTGCGCCGCCTGGCCGGCGAGAAGGACATCGAGAGCCACCGCGCCGCCATGGAGAGCCTGGCCGGCCGCACTGGCGAAAGCGACGCCCGGGCAAAGCAGCTGGCCGGGAATATCGCGGCGCTGAACGCCCAGAATGAAGACAGCCGCCAGAAGATCGCCGCCATCGAGGCGGCCATCGAAAGCAGCCGGGCCGAGATCGCCGCCCGCGAGGAGGCCATCGGCGAGACCAGCCGCAAGCGCATGGAAAAGGAGGGCTCCATCAACCAGCAGCGCCAGCGCCAGCGTCAGCTCACGGACGAGCGCGAGGCCCTCTCCCGCGAGGTGGCCCGTCTGACCGAGCAGCGCGAGGCCAAGGAGACCGAGTACGAGCAGACGGTGTCCAAGCTGTGGGATGAATACGAGCTGACCCTGCCCGACGCCGAGGCCCTGTGCGTGCCCTTTGAGACTGTGACGGACCTGCGCCGCCAGGTGGCGGAGGTGCGCGGCAGGATCAAGGCCCTGGGCAACGTGAACGTGGGCGCCATCGAGGAGTACGAAGAGGTCAGCCGGCGGTACGAGTTCCTGAAAGCCCAGGTGGCCGACGTGGAACAAAGCAGAGCCGAACTTTTGAAGCTCATCGGCGGTCTGTCCGACGAGATGCGCACCCTCTTCACCGAGAGCTTCAGCCAGATCAACCGCAACTTCGGCAAAATTTTCGCCCAGCTCTTCGGCGGCGGCACCGCCCGCCTCTACCTGGAGGACGAGGCCGACGTGCTGGAAAGCGGCATCTCCATCGAGGTGGCCCCCCCGGGCAAGATCATCAAGGACCTTTCCGCCCTGTCCGGCGGCGAGCAGGCCCTGGTGGCCATCAGCATCTACTTCGCCATTTTGGCGGTCAATCCGGCGCCCTTCTGTGTGCTGGACGAGATCGAAGCCGCGCTGGACGACGTGAACGTGGTGCGCTACGCCCAGTACCTGGGCCGCATCTGCCACGAGACGCAGTTTGTGGTCATCACCCACCGCCGCGGCACCATGGAGGAGGCCGACGTGCTGTACGGCGTCACCATGCAGGAGGACGGCGTGTCCAAGGTGCTGAAGCTGGACCTGGCGCACGTGGACGCCAGCCTGGTGTCCTGACAGAGAAAAAAGGAGCGATGACAATGGGATTTTTTGATAAATTGGGCGCGGGCCTGAAAAAGACGCGCGATTCCATCTTCGGCGCCATCACCGGCATGGTGAACGCCGGCGAGATCAACGACGAATTGTACGACGACCTGGAGGAACAGCTGATCCTGGCCGACACCGGCGCCGACGTGGCCATGGAGCTGGTGGAGGAACTGCGCGCCGCCGTGCGCGCCCAGCATCTCAGATCCGGCGCCGAGGCGCTGGACGCCCTCAAGGACATCATCCGCCGGCATCTGGAGGCCGAGGACGCCATGCGCATGGACGGCCGCCCGGCCGTCATCCTGGTCATCGGCGTGAACGGCGTGGGCAAAACCACCTCCATCGCCAAGCTGGCCCATCTTTATAAGAGTCAGGGCAAAAGCGTGCTGCTGGCCGCGGGCGACACCTTCCGCGCCGCCGCCGCCGAACAGCTGGAGGTGTGGGCCGGACGCGCGGGCGTGCCCATCGTGAAGGGCGGGGAAGGGGCCGACCCCGCTTCCGTCATCTTCGACGCCGTCCAGTCCGCCGCGGCCAAGGGCACGGATATCGTCATCTGCGACACCGCCGGCCGGCTGCACAACAAGAAAAACCTCATGGACGAACTGTCGAAGATCAGCCGCGTGGTACAGAAGGCCTGCCAGTCCGCCAGCTGTGAAACGCTGCTGGTGCTGGACGCCATCACCGGCCAGAACGCCATCAGCCAGGCCAGCCAGTTCATCGACGCCGCCGGCGCCACCGGCATCATCCTCACCAAGCTGGACGGCACGGCCAAGGGCGGCGCGGTCATCAGCGTGAAGGAAAAGCTGGGCCTGCCCGTGCGCTTCGTGGGCGTGGGCGAGGGCATGGACGACCTGATGGCCTTTGACGCCGCGGCCTTCGCGGCCGCGGTGTATCTCGAAGAGGATGAGGGCAGCCTGTAACTTTTTTGTTACGAAATCTGGAAAAATCCAAAAGGGGAGCGTATAATGGACTTTATCGCAGCGACCAACAACGCCCACAAGCTGGCCGAGATGCGCCGCATTTTGCAGCGCATGGGCCACAAGGTGGTATCCCAGAAAGAGGCCGGCCTGGCGCTGGACCCGGAGGAGGACGGCGACACCTTCGCCGCCAACGCGGCCATCAAGGCTCGGGCCATCAGCCAGGCCCTGGGCAAAGCCGCCATCGCCGACGATTCCGGCATCTGCGTGGACGCGCTGGACGGCGCGCCGGGGGTGCACTCGGCCCGCTACTGCGGCCGCCACGGTGACGACGAGGCCAACAACGACCAGCTTTTGGCCGCTTTGGCCCGGGTGCCCGAGGGCCGGCGCGGCGCCCATTTCACCAGCGCCATCTGCGTGTGGCTGCCGGACGGCCGCCACTTCACCTTCGAGGGGCTGTGCCCCGGCCGCATCGGCTTTGCGCGCAAAGGGGCCAACGGCTTTGGCTACGACCCCCTGTTCATCCCCGACGAAGTGGGCCTGGACGCCACCCATACCCGCCCCAACGCCGAGGGCCGCAGCTACGCGCAGCTCTCGGCCGACGAGAAGGACGCCATCAGCCACCGCGGCCGCGCGCTGGCGCGCATGGAGCGGGAGCTGCCCGCCCTGCTGGCGGACGAAACCTGCCTGGCGGCCGCCTGTTCGGCCGCCCTGATAGAAGTGGAGGAACCTCATGCTGACGAGTAAACAGCGCGCCATCCTGCGCAAAGAGGCCCAAAGCCTGGCCGTGGTATTCCAGGTGGGCAAGGGCGAGATCGACGACGCATTGGTGCAAAGCGCCCGGGACTGCCTGGCCGCGCGGGAGCTCATTAAAATGAAGGTGCTGGAAAACAGCACCTACACCGCCCGCGAGGCGGCGGACCTGCTGGCCGAAAAGACGAGCGCGGACTGCGTGCAGGTCATCGGCGGCAAATTCGTCCTGTACAAGCAGAAGCCCAGGGACAGCAAATACGCTGACCTGCTGAAATAAAGGTCATGGAGCGCGTACTGCTGTTCGGCGGCACCTTCGACCCGCCCCACAACGGCCACATGGGCCTGCTGGACTGCGCCTGCCGCGCCGTCCGGCCGGACCTGGTGGTGGTGGAGCCGGCGGGCATCCCCCCGCACAAGGTGGCCAGCGCCACGCCGGCGGCCCACCGTCTGGCCATGGCCCGCTGCTTCGAGGCCGTGTGGCCCCGGGTGCTGGTGGACGACACTGAGGTGCGCCGCGAAGGCAAAAGCTATACCGTGGACACGCTGGAAACGCTGGCCCGCAGCTATCCCGGCGCGGCGCTGTATCTGGCGATGGGCAGCGACATGCTGCTGACTTTCCGTGAATGGCGCCGCTGGCAGGACATCCTGCGCCTGGCCGCCCTGGTGGTGCACAGCCGGGAAAACGGCGACGCCCCCCGCCTGGCAGCCTGCGCCCAAAGCCTGGAGGCCCAGGGCGGCCGCGTGGTGCGGGCGCCGGGCCGGGTGCTGGAAGTGTCCAGCACGCAGGTGCGCGCCCTGGCGGCGTCCGGGCAGGACCTCTCCGCCCTGGTGCCGGCCCAGGTGGCCGCGTACATCGCCCGCCAGGGCCTGTACCGGCGCTGATACCACATAGAAAAGAGGGACCGCACGGTGATCACACCCGAGGAGGCCAAGCGCCTGGCCAAGCGCACGCTGAGCGCCCGGCGCTACGAACATACGCTGAATGTGAAAAAACTGGCCGTGGAGCTGGCCAAACGCAACGGCGTGGAGGAAAAAAAGGCCGCTTTGGCGGCGCTTTTGCACGATATCGCCAAAGAGCTGCCCAAGGATGAATTGTTGCGGATCATCCGGGAAGATGCTATAATAACAGACAACGCCGCCCAGCGCACGCCGGCCGTTTGGCACGGGGGCGCGGCGGCCGTCATCGCCCGCGACGAGTACGGCGTGGACGACCCCGAGATCCTTTCGGCCATCGCCTGCCACACCACGGGCAAGGCCGGCATGACGAAACTGGACAAGATCATCTACATGGCCGACATGGCCAGTTACGAGCGCGATTACCCCGAAGCCGAGGCCCTGCGCCGCAGTGTGCGCCAGGACCTGACGCGCGGAACCATCGAGGGCCTGGGCATGTCCATCGCCTGGCTGAAGGCCCAGGGCAAGCCGGTGGACGGCGAGACCCTGGCCGCCTACGCGGACCTGCGCGCCCGTTACTATGGAGGGAAAGAGCGATGAGAGAGCCCGGCCCCCGTGCAATAGACATCTCCCGCGCCAAGCGCGCGGCGGCAAAGCAGGCCACCCAGGTGTTCGCCCCGCCCCGCGCGGGGCAAGCGCCCGCCCCGGCCCAACCGGCCCCGGCGCCGGCCCAACCAGCGCCGGCGGCCCCGCGGCAGCCCGCCCCCCAGCGCCCGGTGCTGACGACGGGCGACCCCACCGCGCCCGTTTCCCTGCCGCAGAACCACCCGGCCCGGCAGGGCAAGCGCCCGGCCGGCCCGCCGGCAGAACAGCAGGCGGCACAGCCGGCGGCAAAGGAAAAGAA
>CAJMEU010000101.1 GCA_905212515.1 uncultured Oscillospiraceae bacterium
GCGTCCTGGGGCCGGTGGGCATCGAGGCGCTGTTATTCGTGAATCATTACTGAATGTGCGAGATGAACGCCATCGGCATTCCCTATATGGCCCCCATCACCCCGGGAACCAAGGCATTCCTGCGGGACGGTATCCTGCGGCGCAGCTGGCACACCTTGGCGCAGGCGGATTTTTCCATTAAACAACTGGAAAAGGACGGCGTGCAGAAAGGGGGAACACCGTGAAGGGAACGGACGAACATTTCACCGCCAGGGGCCTGGGAAAAGTGGTGCTTCTGGCACTGCTGGTGGATCTGGTGATCTATCCTTTTTCGCAAAGCGCCCGCGCGCCGGCGCAGCAGGCGCTGCCCGCGTCGCTGCTGAACACGGCCGTGACGCTGCTGCTGACGCTGCCCCTGCTGAAGCTGGCCCAGCAGGTGAAGGAGCCGGGCCAGGCCGCCGGCGCCAAGGTACTGTGGGGGACGGCCGCGCTGCTGTTTGCCTGCGGCGGCGGCGAGGGCATCGTACGGGCAGAGGGGTTCGTGCGCTATGTCAGCGACGAACCGCTGCCCCATTTGGTCGTCTATGTGCTGCTGCTGGCCGCGGCTTTCTATGCCATGCGGGGTGGGATAAAAGCGCTGGCGCGCACCAGCGGCGTGCTGCTGTGTTTATTTGCGCTGGCGCTGGCCATGCTGGTGGTTTCCAATGCCCGGTCCATGCGCCTGGAAAACCTGACGGCCCAGCCGTTTGACGCGGTACAAGTGGCGTCAGCCGCCTGGAAAGGATTCCGCTTTCCGGCGGAACTGGCCTTGTTTTTCTTTTTTGCCCCGCCTGCGGAAGGGCGGCCGCGCTGTTCTTACCGGCGCACGCTGCTGCTGTTGTGCGGCGCCTATCTGGTGCTGACCATGACGGCGGAGCTGGTGATGGGCGGCCAATCGCAGATACAGTCCCAGGCTGTCCACGCGTTGTCCCGCCTGGGGCGGATGTCGGTATTCCGCCGGCTGGACGCTTTGCATGTGGGGGTGTGGCTGCTGGCCTCGCTGGCCAAGGCATCGGCCTTTGGCCTGGGGCTGCAGCAGGCGCTGGAACGGCTGCTGCCGGAGGGACAGCGGCCATACGCGGATCGCTATGCCCTGGCGGGGCTGGTGCTGGGCACCATGTGCTGTGCCGGCGTGCCCTATACGGCGGTGGAGACGGCGCTGACCGTACTGACGGCGCTGTGGATCACCGGGCTGGCGCTGGCCGGTGCGAAGGGAGGGAAGCCGCATGAAACGCGCAAAACGCACGCGTAAACTGGCGGCCCTGCTGGCCTTGTGCGGCCTGACGCTGTGCCTGACCGGCTGCGGCGGCCGCAGCCTGGGCGAGCGGGCCATTGTGAAGGCGATCTATCTGAACGAGACAGAAGAAGGCGTGGAGGCCGCCCTGGCGGTATTTATCTGCGAGCCCAACTCGGATACCGCGTCGGTGGAAGGCGAAGCCAAGATCTATTTGGCCAAGGGCAAGAATATCGACGACGCCCTGTATCAGGCGGAGCGCAAACAGAATAAAAAGCCCTTTTATGCCCAAAACGAACTGCTGCTGCTGGGGCCGGGCACGGTGAAAAACGACGTGACGCCTTATCTTGCCTATTTTGAGCAGGAGAACGCAGCGCGGCCGAACCTGTCGGTTTTCCTGACGACGATGTCCGGCGAGGGGTTCAGCCAATGTGAGAAAAGCATCTCGGAAGTGGTACGGGAGGGGGAGCGCATCGCCGACAGCGCCGCCCAGGACGGCGGCGCGTCCCGCAGTATCTACGAAGCGGCGCCCAGTGAAGGCAAAGCCGACGGCTGGCTGCCCGTGCTGACATTTGACCAAGAACCGGATTCCTTCATGGGCGTGCGCAGCCTGGTGCTGCTGCGCCAGGGCCAAGCCGACGGCATGCTGCGGGACGCACAGATGCAGCTGGCGCTGCTGCTGGCAGGCAAGACGGACCGTCTTGCCATCACCGACACCATCGACGGCCACGACGTGACCATGACCACCCAGCACCTGCAGGTGGTGAAGGACGCAAGCCCCCAGAAGCCCTTTGCCTTGACCGTGCGCATTGAGGGCGCGCTGCGGGAGGTGAGCGTGGATGGCAAAAATCATCACGGCACGGAGCTGCGGGAGCTGGCTCCCGCGCTGAACAGTTACCTGGAAGACCTGCTGGAACAGCTGGAGCGAAAGACGCTCGGCCGCGGCAACGATGTGTTCGGCTGGGCCTGGTGGATGAGCACCCAGGATGCCGGGGCCGTACAGACGGCGCGGCAGGAGGGGACGCTGTACGGGAAAAGCGAAGTCGCTTTATACGCGTGCCTCACGGCTTTGCAGCAATAACAAGGGCACATTGCACAAAAGCGGCCTTTAAAAATTTCCCATCTGCCGAAGTTGGGGAAAAGCCATTGAAAATTGCGGGAAATCCTCTATACTGGATATCGGAAACGTTTCCGATATGGATGCAAAGGGGAATTCCCATGACGATCAAAGATATTGCCCGGGAAGCCGGCTGCGCGGTGTCCACGGTGTCCCGGGCGCTGAACGACCATCCGGATGTCTCGGAGGAGACAAAGCGCAGGATCCGCCAGATCGTGGCGCGCAGCGGCTTTGTGCCCAACAGCAACGCGCGGCAGCTGAAGGTGCAGCAGAGCAAAAGCATCGCTGTGATCGTCAAAGGGGTGGCCAACACCTTTTTGGCCGACGTGCTGGCGCAGCTGCAGCAGCATATCGCCAGGACGGACTATGCGGTGGCGGTGCAGTATATCGGGGAAAAGGACAGCGAGCTGGATGCGATGGAGCGCGTGCGCCGGGAACTGAAGCCCTGCGGCATCGTTTTTTTGGGCGGCAGCGCAAGGGCGTTGGCCCAGCGTCTGGCCGCGGCGCCAATGCCCTGTATGCTGGCCACCACCGTGGCGCCGGATATCCAGGCGCCGGGGCTTTCCATGGTGGGTGTGGATGACCGGGCCGCCGGACGGCTGGCCGCTCAATATCTGCTGGCACAAGGGCACCGGCAGCTGGGGGTGATCGGCGGCGACAACGCGCCCTCCACGGTGAGCGCACTGCGCGCCCAGGGCTTTGCCGAAGCCTGCGCGGAGGCGGGCGTCGTTTGGGAAGAAGCCCTGTACGAGGGCGAGGAGTTTTCCGCCCAAGGCGGCTATCGCGCGGCCCAGCGACTGCTGGAGCGCCGGCCGGAGGTGACGGCGCTGTTCTGCCTGTCGGACCTGCAGGCCATGGGGGCCATTCGTGCGGCGGAGGACAGAGGCCGCGCGGTGCCCCGGCAGCTGTCGGTGCTGGGCTTCGACGGCCTGGAGCTGGGGCGTTACTATGTGCCGCGCCTGGCCACGATGCGCCAGCCCCGGGCCGACATTGCGCGCCTGAGCGCTGAATTGCTGCTGGGGCAGATCGAGCGCAGGGAAAAAGCACAGACCATGATCTTGGAGGCGGCGCTGGAACCGGGGGAGAGCGTCGCCCGCAGGGAGGAATGAAGATGCGGGCCAGTGGGATCTTGCTGCCGCTCTCCAGTTTGCCGGGGCCGCACGGCATCGGCACTTTGGGACGGGAGGCGTACCGTTTTGTGGATTTTCTGGCGGCGGCGGGCCAAGCCTATTGGCAGATGCTGCCCGTGGGGCCCACCAGCTATGGGGACAGCCCTTATCAAAGCTTTTCCGCCTTTGCGGCCAGCCCTTATTATATCGACCTGGACCTGCTGCGGGACGAGGGCTTTTTGACGCAAGGCGAGATCGACGCGGCGCGGCTGGAAGGGGAAGGCGGCGTGGACTACGCCGCCCAGTTCAGCCGCCGGCTGCCGCTTTTGCGGCTGGCCGCCGGGCGGTTCGACGATACATACGCGCCCTACCGGGCGTTCTGCGAAAAGGAAAAGGACTGGCTGGAGGATTACACGCTGTTCATGGCCCTGAAAGAGGAAAATGGCCAGCAGGCATTTTCCGCCTGGCCGGATGCTGTGCGCACTCGCCGCCCCGGGGCCCTGGCGGCGGCCCGAAAGCGCCTGGCGCGGCAGGCGCGCGCCTGGAAGGTGTTCCAGTATTGGTTCAGCGTCCAGTGGGGAGAGCTGCGCGCCTATGCCCATGGGCGGGGCGTGTGCCTCATCGGGGACATGCCCATCTATATCTCGGCGGATTCGGCCGACCTGTGGGCCGCGCCGCACCTGTTCCAGCTGGATGCCCAGGGCCGCCCCACCGAAGTGGCGGGCGTCCCGCCGGACGCCTTTACCGCGGACGGGCAGCTGTGGGGAAACCCGCTGTATAATTGGGACGTGATGGAACGGGACGGCTATGCCTGGTGGCTGTGCCGCCTGCGGGCAGGGTTTGCGCTGTTCGACGTGCTGCGCATCGACCACTTCCGCGGCTTTGAAAGCTATTACGCCGTGCCCTTTGGGGATAAAACGGCGGTGAACGGCCGCTGGAGGCCCGGCCCCGGCCTGCCGTTCATCCGCGCGCTGCGCAGGGAGTACGGCAAGGGGCAGATCATCGCCGAGGACCTGGGTTATCTGACGCCCGCCGTGCGAAAACTGCTGCGCGCCAGCGGTTATCCCGGCATGAAGATCTTGCAGTTTGCCTTCGATTCCCGGGAGGAGAGCGATTACCTGCCCCATCGTTACGGCCGCAACTGTGTAGTGTACACAGGCACCCACGACAACGACACGGTGCAGGGATGGATGCGTTCGGCCCCGCGGGCGGACGTGCGCTTTGCCTGTGAATATCTGCACGTGACGGACCGCAGGCAGGCCCACTGGGCCTTTGCCCGGGCGGCGCTGTCCAGTGTGGCCGACCTGGCCGTGGTGCCCATGCAGGACTATCTGGGCCTGGGCGGCGAGGCGCGCGTCAACACGCCCTCCACCCTGGGCGGCAACTGGTGCTGGCGTATGGAGCCGGACGATGCGTCGGCGGAATTGGCGGCACGCATCGCGCGTATGGTGAAAATTTACGGGCGCGGCACGAAACATCGGAAAGGATGAGGCGGATGGCACTGGTGGCGGAAAAGACGCAAGCCCTGTACGGCAAGGCGGTGGGGGCGTGCACGGAGGATGAGCTGTTCCGGGCGCTGATGGCCCTGTGCAGGGAGCGCATGGACGCGATTCCTGAAAATAAGGGGGAACGGAAGCTCTACTATGTCTCGGCAGAATTTTTGCTGGGCCGCCTGCTGGCGAACAACCTGCTGAATTTGGGCCTGTATGAGGAAGTGACGGCGGAGCTGCAGGCAGCGGGCAAAAGTATCGCCGCCATCGAAGCGGCGGAGCTGGAACCCGCTCTGGGCAACGGCGGGCTGGGCCGGCTGGCGGCCTGCTTTTTGGACTCTATCGCCACCTTGGGCCTGCCCGGCGACGGCGTGGGGCTTTTGTACCACAACGGCCTGTTCAGGCAGCGCTTTCGCGGCCGCTGCCAGACAGAGGAGCCGGAGCCCTGGCTGAAGAAAGAGAGCTGGCTGCGGGATACAGCGCGCACCTTCACCGTGCCCTTCGGCGGTTTTACGGTGCGGGGTAAATTGTATGAGCTGGATGTGCCCGGCTATGGCGGCGGGAAAAACCGCCTGCGCCTGTTTGACCTGGACACCGACGGCTTCAGCCCCGTCGGCCCCGGCATCGAGTTCGACAAAACGGACGTGCGCCGCAACCTGACGCTGTTCCTTTACCCGGACGACAGCGACGAGGCCGGCCGGCTGCTGCGGGTGTACCAGCAGTATTTTATGGTGTCCTGCGCGGCGCAGCTGGTTTTGCAGGAGCTGGAGGGAGCGGGCCATAAGCCAGAAGAGCTGGATCAATACGCGGTGATCCAGATCAACGACACCCATCCCTCGATGATCATCCCCGAGCTGGTGCGCCTGCTGATACAAAAGGGCGTGGAGCAGGGCAGGGCCATGGACCTTGTGGCCCGCACCTGCGCTTACACCAACCACACCATTTTGGCCGAGGCGCTGGAAAAGTGGCCCCTGGCCTATCTGGAGCGGGCGGTGCCCCACTTGGTGCCCGTCATCCGCGCCTTGGACGAGGCCGTGCGCCCCCTCTGCGCGCCGGGGCAGGAGATCATCGACGCGCAGGGCACGGTCCATATGGCGCGGATGGATATCCATTACACCATGTCGGTGAACGGCGTGGCCGCGCTGCACACGCAGATCTTGAAGGAGACGGAGCTGAAGAGTTTCTGCGCTCTGTATCCGCAGAAGTTCAACAACAAGACCAACGGCATCACTTTCCGGCGCTGGCTGATGGGCTGTGACCCGGCGCTGGCGGGCTTTATCTCCCGGCGTATCGGCGAGGGCTGGAAGCGGGACGCCGGACAGTTGGAAAAGCTGCTGGCCTTTCAGGAGGAAGGCGCCTCCCTGGACGAACTGCTGGCCATCAAGCAGCAGGGAAAACAGCAGCTTGCCGCTTCCCTGTTGGCCGAGGGGATCGAGCTGGATACAAACAGCGTGTTCGATGTGCAGATCAAGCGTCTGCATGAATACAAACGCCAGCAGATGAACGCGTTGTATCTCATTTGGAAATACCGCGAGATCAAGGCCGGGCGCCTGCCCGCGCGGCCTGTCACGGCATTGTTCGGCGCCAAGGCGGCCCCGGCTTACACCCTGGCCAAGGATATCATCCACCTGATCCTGGGCCTGGCCGACCTCATCGCCGGAGACCCGGAGGTATCGCCCTGGCTGAAGGTGGTCATGGTGGAGAATTACAATGTCAGCCGGGCCGAACTGCTGATCCCCGCCGCGGAAATTTCGGAGCAGATCAGCCTGGCCTCCAAGGAGGCCTCCGGCACCGGCAACATGAAGCTGATGCTGAACGGCGCGCTGACCCTGGGCACTCTGGACGGGGCCAATGTGGAGATCGCCCAATTGGTGGGGGAGGAGATCATCTACCTCTTCGGCAAGCACAGCGACGAGGTGATCGGGCTGTACAAGGCGGGCGCTTACAATGCCCGCGCGCTGTACAAGCAGCCGGAGATCGAACCGTTGGTGGACTTCATCATCTCAAAGCCGATGATGGAATTGGGCGACCCGGTGAGCCTGGCGCGCCTGTACAAGGACATGACGCGCAAAGACTGGTTCATGACTTTGCTGGACGTGCGCGCTTACATCGCCAGGAAAGAGCAGATGCTGGCCGACTACGAGGACCGCCGCGCTTGGGCACAGAAAATGCTGCGCAATATCGCCCATGCGGGATTTTTCTCCTCCGACCGCACCATCGCCCAGTACAATGCCGATATCTGGCACTTGTGAAGACATAACAAAAAAGGCGCTTCCCGACGGGAAGCGCCTTTTGATTTTGCATTCAGCCCAGGATCTTATCCGCCACATACAGGCCGTGGGCCGCCGCCTGGCTGAGCGAGCGGGTAAAGCCCGTGCCGTCGCCAACGGCGTAGATGCGCTCACAGCCCTCCAGCTCGAAGTCTGTGCAGTTGGGGCGGGCCGAGTAGTATTTGCACTCCACACCATAGAGCAGCGTGTCGTAATTCACCGTGCCGGGGGCTACTTTGTCCAGGGCGCCCAGCGTCTCCACGATATTGTCCAGCTGGCGCTTGGGCAAACAGAGGCTGAGGTCGCCGGGCACCGCGTCCAGGGTGGGACGCACTGTGCTTTGGGCCAGGCGCGTGTCGTTGGTGCGCCGGCCGTCCATCAAATCGCCCAGGCGCTGCACCAGCACACTGCCGCCGCTGATGAGGTTTGCCAGGCCCGCCACGCTGCGCGCGTACTCGATGGGTTCTTTGAACGGTTCGGTGAAGCGGATGGTGGACAGCAGGGCAAAGTTCGAGTTTTCGCTTTTCTTGGCTTCGTCCACATAGGCGTGGCCGTTCACCGTCAAAATACCCGAGGTGTTTTCCATCACTACCTGGCCCCGCTCATTAAAACAGAACATGCGGGTGACGTCACCGTATTGTTTGGAGCGGTACCAGATCTTCGGCTCGTAGATCTTTTTGGAGAAATCCTCCCACACCACGCTGGGAAGTTCCACGCGCACGCCGATGTCCACCTGATTGTTTTTCAAGGGGATGCCGTTCTTATTGCACCAGGCGGAGAAAAAGCGGCTGCCCACGCGGCCCACGGCCCAGACGATGTGCTTGGCCGTCACTTGGTCTTTGCCGTCTTTGGCCTCGAAATATACCGTGTGGCTGGCGCGGTCCACGTCCTTCACGTCGGTCATCTTCATGACGGTCACACGCTCTTTGAGGAACACGGCCATTTTGCGCATCGTCTCAAAGTTGGCGTCCGTGCCCAAATGCTTGAGCTGGGCCTGGGACATGTGTAGGTCGTGCTCCAGACATTTTTTCTTCAATGCGTTATTGGGCATAAAGCGCTCCTTCGGTGCGCCGAAGGACTGCAGGATGCCGTCCGCCTGTTCAATATAGTCCATCACCAGCTTGGCCGGCAAAAAGTCCGGCAGCCAGCCGCCGTATTCGGTGGAGATGACATACTTGGCGTCGGAAAAGGCGCCGGCGCCCGCCAGCCCCTCCATGATGGAGCAGGAGGCACACTTGATGCAGGTGGGGGCTTTGCCCGTCACGATGGGGCACACGCGCTTTTCGATGTCGCGCCCTTTTTCGAACAGGACGATATGCAGGTCGGACTGTTTTACAGACAGTTCATAGGCGCACATCAGGCCGCCGATACCGCCGCCCACGATGGCTACGTCGAATTGTTTCATGATTTCTCCTTCTTTCGCTCACTTGTTATGAAGCGCATATTCCGTGATCGCGCGCCGGTACACATTCAGCACCGAGGCGATGAATTCCTTTTTGCCGTACCGCTGGGAAAAGGCGGTGACGCGCCGCCGCCTGGCCGCGCGGGCGGCCCCGTCCATCTCCAGTTCTTCCCGCAGCAGGGCGGCCATCTGCGTGGCCGTCTCGTACGTGTCCCCATTTTCGCCGGACACGATCTGGTCTTTGTTGAAGATGTCCAGCCGCTGGATCACGTACAGGCCGCTGGCCGTGGCCTCCAGCATGGAGATGGAGTTCATCTCCGACAGGGAAGCGGTGGTGAACAGGTCGCAGGCGTGATAATAGGGAGGAAGAAGCTCATGGTCGATGCGGCCAAGCAGCCGCACCTGCCGCCCCAGCCCCAATGTGCGCGCCTGCTGTTCCAAAGCGTCTTTTTCCGGGCCGTCGCCGATGATGAACAATTTGAATCGCTCGTCGCCCCGGAAATGTTCGGCCAGATGGTCGATCAGCACGTCGATGGATTTCTCCTTGCCCAGGCGGCCCACAAAGCACATGGCCACGTCGCCCGGGCGGATGCCGAGCTGCCCGCGCAGGGCGGCCACCTGGGCTTTATCCACGTTTTCCGGCAGGAAATCGGACAGGTCCACCGTGTTGGGGATGACGTTGATGTGCCGTTCCACCCCGCACAGGCGCATATATTCCACCACCTTCAGCGAGGGGCCGATCACCTCGGTGGCGCGCTGGGCCACCTTGCGGATGTAGAAGTGGGCCGCGGGCTTCATCATTTTTTGCCCCGCGGGCTTGGGCGCGATGTAGAACAGGTAATCGTCGTACATGGTGTGCAAGGTATACACCATAGGCCGGTGCAGCTTTTTGGCGCAAAGCTGGCCGAAGATGCCGATGCTGAACTCGGTGTGGATGTGCAGCACATCCGGATTGAACTTGCGCACGATCTCGTACCGCTCGCGGTTCAGCGGGCTGGTGAGGCCCGCGCCGTAGATGCGCTTGAGGGTGATGGAGGGGCAGTACAGCACGCCGTCTTTCAGCGTGTGCTGTTTGTGCGGCGGGCTGGTGGTGACGATCAGCACCTCGTGCCCCTGTTCGATGAAGGCGTCGCGCAGCGTCTGGATATGGGTGACCACGCCGCTGATATAGGGGAAATATGTCTCGGTAAAAATGGCAACTCTCATGGAAATGTCGCTCCTCTCCGAAATAAGGCGGACGAAACGCGCAAAGGACAAAAGTGAGATAACACGCACAAACAAGGATAGTATACCAAATCCTGCCGGGAAAAGGAAGGGGCGGCGCAAAAACAAAATTGATATCTGGCCCGGATTATATTATAATAGTACCAGTATGGCTATCATTTGCCCACTGGGCGGAAAGGACGTCAGGCATGACACAGTTCAGCGTATCGCTCGATAAGATCGTCAAAGAGGTCAATCTGGAGGTGCTGTACACCCCGGCCGAGCTGACGAACATCCCCATCTACACGGCGGAGGTGAACCGCCCGGGGCTGCTTTTGTCGGGCTATGAATCCTATTTCGACCCCACCCGCATCCAGATCATGGGCAACATGGAGAAGGGATACCTGAGCACCATGACCGAGGACAGCCGCCGTGCCGCTCTGCACCGCCTGTTCTCCAAATGCCCGCCGGCGGTGGTGATCACCCGCGGGCTGGAGACCTATGCCGAGACCAAACAGTTCGCGGCCGAATTTAAAGTGCCCGTACTGCGGGCCGGGGCCAACACCTCCAGCGTGATGGGCGGGCTCATCTCCTACCTGTCGGCGGAACTGGCGCCCCGCATCACCCGCCACGGTGTACTGGTGGAGGTCTACGGCGAGGGCATCCTGA
>CAJMEU010000102.1 GCA_905212515.1 uncultured Oscillospiraceae bacterium
CGGCGAACGCCGGCAAGCAGACGGCCGCGCAAGCGGCCCTCGGTTTCACGAAGTGGAATGCCGGCGAACGCCAGCAAGCAGACGGCCGCGCAAGCGGCCCTCGGTTTCACGAAGTGAAATGCCGGCGAACGCCGGCAAGCAGACATCGCCGTAAGGCGATTCGCACAAATTTTCCTTGCTCCGCGCTCCGCATCAAAAATCGCCTTTTCAGGGGTGCTTCGCAGTTTTGCGGTCGCCGCAGGCGGCAAAGGCCCCATTGGGGCCTTTGAGCCAACTGCCCGACGTTTCGCGCAGCGAAATGCCGCGTACCGTTTTGCGCGGCAAGGACCGGCGTTTGTGAGCGGGGCCCCGGCAAATAAAATTTGCCGGGTGCGAACAAGGCGCGCCGCAGTGCGGCGGGCCAGCTGCCTGTCCGGTCGCGCAAGCGATGGCGGCAATGCTTTTTGCCGCCAAGGACACGGCCCGGCGGCTTTGGATGGATAAGGTGTGCAAAAGCCCGGCACTCCGTCAGGAGTGCCGGGCTTTTTGCGTGCATCAGGCGCCAAAACCGTCAGCCAAAACCGATGTTTTCTTACGCGGGCGCGCCTTTGATCGGCCCGCCGTCTTTTGGTTTAGGCAAAACGGCGAAAAAATTCGTCATTTTGCGGAAAAAGGGCCAAAACGGTTGACGGCCATCGGAATGGGTGTATGATAAAAACAGATATGAAAATAATTATTAATTAATAGTTATTTTTGTTATGGAGAAGCGGACGATTTTTCAAAAAACAGGAGGGAAGCAAAATGAAATATGTCTGTTCGATCTGCGGTTACGTGTACGACGAAGCCGCGGAAAAAGTGAAATGGGCGGATCTGCCCGCAGATTGGAAGTGCCCGGTCTGCGGCGCGCCCAAGGCCGTGTTCCAGCCTCAGCAGCCGGCGCCCGCCCCCGCCCCGGCAATGCCTCAAACCCCGGCGCAGCCGCAGGAGGAAGATCTGCTGGAACTGTCCTATGGGGAGTTGTGCTCCCTCGGCTCTAACCTGGCCCGGGGCTGGGAAAAGCAGTATATGGCCAAGGAACAGGCCCTCTTCAGTGAACTGGCCGAGTACTATAAGGCCAAGGTCCCCCCACAGCCGGCGGCGGACGCCGCGGGCCTGCTGGCCATGGCCCGGGAGGATCTGGCACGCTACCCGGCCGCCGCGGACACGGCCCGCGCCGAAGCCGACCGCGGCGCGCTGCGCATTTTGGTGTGGAGCGAGAAGGTGACGCGCATGCTGGAATCCATTTTGGCCCGTTATGAGCGGGAGGGCGCGGCTTTCCTGGAGCATACCAGGATCTACGTGTGTGATATCTGCGGGTTCGTGTACGTGGGGGACACGCCGCCGGACATCTGCCCGGTGTGCAAAGTGCCCAGCTTCAAGATTCTGCAAGTGGAAAGGGAGGGATGAACCATGTATGCTGTGAGAAATCTGCGCCTGTGCACCAAAGACTGCCTGTGCCTGTATGTGTGCCCCACCGGCGCCACGGATACGGAGAACGGCCAGGTGGATGCGAAAAAGTGCATCGGCTGCGGCCTGTGTGTGAAGGCCTGCCCGTCCCACGCGCTGTCCCTGGTGCCGGAGCGGGACCGCCTGGCCCCCCAGCAGCCCAAGGCGGACGCCGTGGCCCAGCGCCTGCGGGAGCTTGCCGCCGCCAAGGCGCGCCAGGAAAAGGCGGCCCTGCAATGGGCTGAACAGGAGGCCGACCCCACGGCCCGCCAATTGGCCCGGGCGGTGGCCCGCTCCAACCGGCTGATGGCCGAAGACATCCTGCGCGAGGCGGGGTACATGCTGCCCCAAAGCAGCAACACCCACCAGCTGCTGCGGGACATGCTGGCCGACGCGCCGGCGGATTTTCCGGCGGACGCGGCCCGGAAGCTGCTGGATCTGCTGCCGGACAACGGCTGACAGCCCTCCGCACGGTGTTTATTACAAGATAGGTTAACAAATGTTCACAAAAAACAGCGCCCATTCGGCCGTAAAAAGCCGAAAAAGGCGCTGTTTTTTTTGTGTTTTATCAGGTTTTTTATGCAAATAAAAGCGGCCATTTCCGTTTGACGGCGGAATGAGGCCCTATTTTTTCGGCCCGCGGAAGATGATCCACTTACTGAACACGTAATTCAGCACAATGACCACCACCTGGGTGAACACTTTGGCGATCAGGTCGTTGATATGCAGCACGTCCACGCACAGGAACATGATGGCCATGTCGCAGAAAAAGGACAGCAGCCGACAGCCGAAAAACAGGCCCATCTCCCGCAGGATGGGGCCGGTGCCGTGCGCCCGGTGCTCGAACACCCAGGTGCGGTTGGTGACATAGGCGAACAGCACGCTGAGCACCCAGGACAGCACGTTGGCCCCGGCCCACTGGATGCCGAACAGGCGGGTGAACAGCGCGTAGGTGACGATGCTGACCAGCGTGGTGCAGCCGCCGAAAAACAGGTAGGCCAGCGGCTCGCGGTATTTCAAAAACAGTGTTTTCAATTTGTCCATCACAGGCCCTCCGGCGGGCGCGGCGTCATTGGCAAGGCTGGCGCGTCCTTCTTCAACAGTCATTATAGCCCATTTTCCCGCGCCGCGCAACGTTTGGCAAAGAAAAATCCCCCCGCCTGGGCGAGGGGAGAAGAGAGGAGGAAGTTACTCAAAATCCTGCAGGTTTTTCGCGCTGGTGTGGGCGATGGGCTTCCAGCTGGTCTCCTTGTGCACGAAGCTGAGCAGCGTCAGCACCATCTGGCTGAGGGCGAACACCCAGAAGGCGCACACGCCGCGCCACATGCCCGCCACACTGCCCCGTTTCAGCAGCACCGTCACCAGCGCCGCCAGGGCCGTGCCCAGGATGCTCAGCACGAACGAGCCCATCAAAATCAGCGCCACGGCCGCCAGGCCTTTCAACACGAAGCGACCCAGCACCAGGCCGCCGCCGATGAGCAGCGGCGCCAGGCCCAGCACCCCCAGCACCATGCCGGCCAGGCTGGCAAAGGGCATCAGGAACATCAGGAACATATCAAAGCACACGGCGCTGTGATGCAGCAGCGTCTTGCGGAACAGAGGCCAGCCGTACTCCTGCAGACCCTGCAGGCTGCCGGTGGTCCAGCGGCGGCGCTGGCGCCAGCTTTGGGCGAAGGTGAGGGGCTGCTCGTCATAGATGACGGCCTCCGGCTCAAAATGCACGCGCTGGCCGGCCATGGCGCACTGGGCGCTGAACTCATAGTCCTCCGTCATGGTGACGGTGTGCCAGCCGCCCAGGCGCCGCAGCATGTCCGCCGTCACGGCAAAGCCGCTGCCGTTCACCAGGGCCGACAGGCCCAGCGCCGCGCGGGCGCTGTTGTAGAAGCGGTTCAGCATCCAATAGCAGATGGAATAGCAGCCGGAGATGGCCGTCTGCTCGGGATTTTTGGAATCGCGGAAGCCCTGCACCACCTGGGCGCCGCCGCACAGGGCGCTGTTCATGCGGGCCAGGAACTGGCGGCTGGCCAGGTTGTCCGCGTCGAACACGCACATGGCGTCGAAGTTTTCCTGCAAAACGATCTCGTCCACCACCTGCGTCAACACCTCGCCCTTGGAGCGGATGGTGCCCTGAGGCTGAAAGATGCGCGCGCCGTGGGCGCGGGCGACGGCCTGGGTATCGTCGGTGCAGTTGTTGGGCGCCACGATCACCTCATACAGGGCGTCGGGATAGTCCTGGGCCTTCAGGCTGTCCACCAGCTGGCCGATGACGGCGGCCTCGTTGCGGGCAGCCACCACGCAGGCGAAACGCTTTTTGGGCTGGGCGGGGGTGAAAGAAGGCGCTTTGCGCACCAGACCCAGCAGGGCGATGACGCCGAAATAGACCATATAAACAGTAAGAGCGGTGCCGCAGATCATCAAAATATTTTTCAGGGTGAGAAACAGCATATCGGCCCCTCCTTTTTTCGTTTCTGCCTATAAGACGAAACAACGGGCGGGATTGCTTCAAAAAAATCAAACTTTTTTGCGCGGGCCGGTTTGCAGCGGCCCGGCGCCGGTGTTTTGCCCGGCGCGGCGGGCATAAGCCCGGCAAGCGCCACATAGCTTTATAATACAGCGGGGTCAATGTCATTGTACACTGATACGGGCCTGGAAGCAATAGCAAAAAGTGGGGGAATGGGTGCATGGAACAAAACAGCAGAGGCCTCAGCGAGGCACAGGCGGCCGCGCGCTTGGCGCAGGTGGGGGAGAACCGCCTGGCGGGCAAACGGCAAAACAGCATTGCCGCCATGTTCTTCTCGCAGTTCAAGGATGTGATGATCCTCATCCTGGCTGCGGCCACGCTCATCAGCATCCTGATGGGGGAGGGGGCCGAGGCCATCACCATCATCCTGATCGTGCTGCTGAACGCCATCATGGGCTTTTTGCAGGAATATCGCACGGAAAAAACGCTGGAGGCGCTGAAGGAATTGAGCGCCCCCACCGCCCGCGTGCGCCGCGCCGGCCGCGAGATGGAGATCAGCGCCCGGGGCGTGGTGCCCGGCGACATGCTGCTGTTCGAGGCCGGGGACAAAGTGGCGGCGGACTGCCGCCTGAGCGAAGGGGCGGGCGTGGCCTGCAACGAGGCCATGCTGACCGGCGAGAGCCTGCCCGTGCAGAAAAAGCCCGGTGACAGCCTGTACATGGGATGCAACCTGGCGGCCGGCCGGGGCGAGGGAGTGGTGACGGCCACCGGCATGTCCACCGAGATGGGCAAGATCGCCGGCCTGATGGACGAGGCGGAGGAAGAGCCCACGCCGCTGCAAGTCAAGCTGAAGCAGCTGGGCCGCTTCGTGGCCATCGCCTGCGTGGTCATCTGTTTGGCCGTGGGCTTTTTGGGCTTCTTGCAGGGCAACGATTTCCTTACCATGCTGCTCACGGGCGTCAGCCTGGCCGTGGCCGCCATCCCCGAGGGCCTGCCCGCCATCGTCACCATCACGCTGGCCCTCAGCGTGGGGCGCATTTTACGCCGGGGCGCCGTCATCCGCAAACTGCACGCGGTGGAGACGCTGGGCTGTGCCGGCGTGATCTGCACGGATAAGACGGGCACCGTCACCCAAAATAAAATGACCGTGCAGTGCATCGCCCTGCCCGGCCGCACCCTGGAAGTGAGCGGCGACGGCTATGCCGTAAAGGGCGAGATCACCGAGGGGGGCCATCGCGCCGGCGGCCCGGCCGTGACCCATCTGCTGGAGGCGGCGGCCCTGTGCACCACGGCGAAGATCCGCCCAAAGCGCAATGTGTACGAGGTGCTGGGCGACCCCACGGAGGTGGCGGTGCTGGTGGCCGCGGCCAAGGGCGGCGTGGATAAAGACGTGCTGCTGCGCACCCACCGCCTGGTGGAGGAGCACCCCTTTGATTCCGACCGCAAAATGATGAGCGTGGTGGTGGCCGGGCGCGCCGGCGGCGACAGGCGCCTGCTGTGCAAGGGCGCGCCGGATGTGCTGCTGGAGCGCTGCACCGCCATCGCCGCCCCCTCGGGCGTGCGCCCCATGACGGCGCAGGACCGCCGCGAGGCCCAGAAGGCCGCGGCGGAAATGGCGAACCGCGCCCTGCGCGTGCTGGCCTTTGCCGAGAGCCCCACCCCGGAAAAGGGCGAGACGGGCATGTGCTGGCTGGGTCAGGCCGGCATGATCGACCCGCCGCGGCCGGAGGTGCGCCCGGCGGTGAAAAAATGCCGGGCCGCCGGCATCAAGCCGGTGATGATCACCGGCGACGCGCCGGACACGGCCCGCGCCATCGCCCGGGCCGTGGACATCGCCCGCCCGGGCGACGGCGTGCTGACGGGCGCCCAGCTGGACGCCATGAGCGACGAGGAATTGAAGCAGGCCTGTATGCGCACCTCGGTGTACGCCCGCGTGTCGCCGGCGCACAAGCTGCGCATCGTGCGCGCTTACAAAGGGGCGGGACAGATCACGGCCATGACAGGCGACGGCGTGAACGACGCGCCGGCGGTGAAGGAGGCCGACATCGGCGTGGCCATGGGCATGACCGGCACGGACGTGACCAAGGAGGCCTCCAGCGTGGTGGTGCTGGACGACAACTTCGCCACCATCGTGGCCGCCGTGGAGGAAGGGCGCGTCATCTACCAGAACATCCGGCGCTTCATCCGCTTTTTGCTCACGTCCAATCTGGGCGAGGTGCTGGGCATGCTGTTCGGCATGGTGCTGCACCTGCCCGTGACGCTGCTGCCCATTCAAATTTTGCTGGTGAACCTGTTTACCGACGGCCTGCCGGCCATCGCCCTGGGCATGGAGCCGCCGGCCAAAGGCATTATGAACCGCCCGCCGCGCCCCAAGGAAGAAGGGCTGTTCGCCCACGGGCTGGCGCGCACCATCGTGGTGCGCGGCGCCATGCGGGGCCAGGCCGCCTGCGGGGCCGACTCGGCCGGGCTGGCCGGCGGCGGCGCGCTGGAGGTGGCCCGCAGCGCCTGCTTTATCACCATCGTGCTCTCACAGATGCTGCATTTGTTCGAGTGCCGGGGCGAGGGCCTGCACTTCGGCGGCAACCCGGCGCTGCTGGCGGCGGCGGGCGCGTCGGTGGCGATGACCCTGCTGTGCGTTTACCTTCCCCTGGCCCAGGGCATTTTCAACACCGCCCCGGTGCTGGGCGTGCATTTGCTGTACGTGCTCGTCGCCGTGGTGTCCGGCCCCATCCTCACGGCCATGGCCCGCGCGGCGCGTAGGCTGGTGCGGCGGGAAGATCAATAAAATAAGGCAGATGCCAAAACCCACTTGGCATCTGCCTTATTTCTTTTTCCGATAAGGTTTAAGGTCATTCGTCAGCCCCAGCAAATAATCCGTGCTGGTATTGTAAAAGGTTGCCAGCTTTATAACGAAGCGCGTGGGAATGTCGCGGTTGCCTGTTTCATAATTGCTGTAAACCCTTTGGTCAATACCGAGATAAACGGCAACTTGCTTTTGTGTTAAATCGCGATCTTCCCGCAAATCCTTTAGTCTTGGATAAAGCATGAGTATCCACCTCAATCTCTACTTTACCGACTATCAAATAATAGTGTTGGCTTTACTATCAAACGATGGTAAAATAAAGAAGAATTGACGTGATCTCTATTGTTGAATTTAATGATATCTGCTGACTAAATGCTCCTCCCCGTGTGAATACTAAGGAAAACACACGGGAGGGAGCACCTTGGAAAAAATCATCAGATGGAGCTGCTTCGTCGCCTCGGCTGTGATGGTGACGCTGTTCCTGTTTTCGTTGTACATCAGCATGCTGCTGCCGGACACTTTTTTGGTGCAGGAGGGCAACACCATCCAGGTGGCGGGCATGCCCTTTTTGAAAAGCGCGGCCTCCGGCCCCAAAGGGGCCGTGGCCAGCCTCACCGGAGGCGCTTCCTATAACGCCGACCTGACCATCGCCGGCATCGTGCCCGTCAAAACCGTGCGCGCCCAGGTGGTCCGCCGCCGCGTGGTGCAGGGGTGCGGCACGCCCTTCGGCATCATAATGTTTGGCACCGGCGCCATGGTGGTGGGCTTTTCCGACATCTACACCGCCTCCGGCTATAAAAACCCAGCCAAGACGGCGGGGCTGAAAATGGGCGACGTCATCGTGTCCATCGCCGGGCGCGAGACCAAAAGCAACGACGACGTGGCCGCGGCCCTGCAGGAGCTGGCCGGCGCGCCCGCCGAGGTGGTGTACCTGCGGGACGGCGTGAAAAAAAGCGTGCAGCTGACGGCTGTGAAGGACGCCGAGGCCGGCACCTGGCGCACGGGCATGTGGGTGCGCGATTCCTCGGCCGGCATCGGCACCCTCACCTTTGTGGACAACACCACCGGCATGTTCGGCGGGCTGGGCCACTCCATCCACGACGTGGACACCGGCGCCACCCTGCGCCTGTTGAAGGGCGAGGTGGTGCCCGTCAGCATCACGGGCATCAACCCCGGCGCCGCCGGCAGCCCCGGGGAGCTGAAAGGCAAATTCCTCACCTCCGTGCCCATGGGCGATATCACCGTGAACGGTGAGACCGGCGTGTACGGCACCACCAAAAGCACCCTGCAGGGCACCGACATGGAGCTGGCCCTGGCCCAGGAGATCACCACCGGCAAGGCGGAGATCATCACCACCATCTCCGGCCAGGAGCCCCAGCGCTATGAGGTGGAGATCGAAAAAATCGCCCTCAATTCCGACGACCCCAACCGCAACATGGTGCTGCGCGTGACCGATAAGCGCCTGCTTTCCGCCACCGGCGGCATCGTGCAGGGCATGAGCGGCAGCCCCATCGTACAGAACGGGAAATTCATCGGCGCCGTCACCCACGTGCTGGTGAACGACCCCACGCGGGGCTACGGCATCTTCGCTGAAAATATGATGCATACAGCCGACCTGGCCTACGAGAAACGGCTGGCCGCCTGACTTTTCACCCGGAGAACTGGCCTCTCCGGGTTTTTTGTATAATTGCGTCAAACCACAGGACTTGGTGTCGAAACAAGGAACTTTAACAAAATATGGAAGAAATTTTCAAAAAGTACTTGCGTAAAATGGTAATATGTGGTAATATTTGGTAGCAGAAGGAAAACGGGGCGCGAAGCTGACAAAACCCGCGCAACGTGAAAGAGAAATGGAGGAATTTGAAACAATGGAACAGGTAAAGTTTATGATGACGGATCTTTCGGCACAGACCACACGGCAGTGCGCGCAGGTGCTGCAGGGCCATGATATCGCGGTGTCTGTATGTGAGAAGGACGGCTATAAGGCGCTGGAGGCGATCGCCCAGCAGCAGCCCGACGTGGTTTTGCTGGATGCGTTCATGCCCGGGCTGGACGCCATCACCGTCAAACGCCGCTGCGACGAACAGGGCCTGTGCCCGGTGTTCTTCGTCACCGGCAGCTTTACCGACGACCAATTGGAAAGTGAAATGATGGGCTGCGGCTTCTCTTACTACTTCCTGAAGCCCTTCGATGCCGAGGCGTTGGCCTCCCGCATCCTGGCGTCGGCCGGCCGCACCGCCAAGCTGCCCCATGTAGTGGACGACGAGTGCACCGTCACCGAGATCCTGCATCAGATCGGCGTGCCCGCCCACATCAAGGGCTACCAGTTCCTGCGCGACGCCATCCTGATGACCATGGAGGACAACGAGTATATCAACAGCGTCACCAAGCGCCTGTACCCGGAGATCGCCAAGCGCAACAACACCACAGCCAGCCGTGTGGAGCGGGCCATCCGCCACGCCATCGAGGTGGCCTGGGACCGGGGCGACGTGGATACCCTGAACAGCTATTTCGGCTACACCATCCACAACCTGCGCGGCAAACCCACGAACTCGGAATTCATCGCCATGATCGCCGACAAGATGCGCCTGGATAAAAAGGCCCACAAAACGGCGTAAAAGAGACACAAACAAGAAACAGGCAGACGCCCGCGGGCGCCTGCCTGTTTTGGTTACAGCAATTCTTCCAAAAAGCAGGAGCGCAGCCCCCGTTCCTGGAACCAGGCCAGCGCGGCCTCCACCTTTTGGGCAAAGTCCGGCTGGTAAGCCTCGTAGTCCGGGTAAAAATACTGCTCGTGGATCATCACGTGGTAAAAATCCTTGGGCCGCGCCGCCAGCCGGGGCGCGATCTCCCCCAGGGGCACCGCGTTCAGCACCAAGTCGTTGCAGGCAAAGGTGAGGCCCGTCTCCTCGTCGCGCCACAGGGGCTGGCGCTGCAAAAGCCCGGCCTGGGCGGGCGTCAGGTAGTAGCGCAGCGCCTCCCGGCCCGGCAGGGGATAAAACATGCCGACGAGCCCCCGCACGCCCTCTTCCCGCAGGGCAGCACAGGCCTGTTTGGGCGCGCACACGTAATGCAGGGTGGTGGTGGTGTCGGTGGCGGCCCGGCCGGCGATGCGCCGCAGCTGCCCCATCACGGCGCGGTAATCGGCCAGCAGGGCGCCGGGCAAGGCGGTTTCGTAGGGGAAGGGCGGGTCGTTGTGGCGGGCGTGGAAGGAAAAGCGCAGCCAATCGGCGTTGGCCTCCAGCTCCTCACGCCAGCAGGCGGGCGCCAGGGCAAGGGAAAAGCCGCCGGGCGCGTAGCTGTCGTACATATTGAGCTGGAACTTGGCGCCGTAAACTTGGTGGCAGCGCCGCAGAAGCGCCGGATAGGGATGCTGGAACAGGCTGGGAAGGCCGCCGCGGGCGCTTTCCTCCAAAAAGCGGATGTTGTCGTCCAGTGTGAAGCAGTAAACGCCCGGCGCGCCGGGGCCGCTCATGCCAGATGCGCGCCGAGGCGCGCGGCCACATCGGCCAGGAAGGGCTCCCACGTGGCCCAGCGGTGCAGGCCCGGCGTGGTCTCCAGCGCGCAGCCGGCGCCCTTTTCCTCCAGGGCGCGGGCCAGGCGCAGGATGTCCCCGTAGAGGAAATCCTCGGTGCCGGTGTAGATGCGGAAAAAGGGCAGCGTTTCAGGTCGGGCGGCGGCCAGCAGCGTGAACAGGTCCTCCTGAGTGCCGCGGGGCGCACCGGGGCCGAAGATATCGGCGAGGTGCAGATCCTCGGGCGG
>CAJMEU010000103.1 GCA_905212515.1 uncultured Oscillospiraceae bacterium
GCCCCTGCAGCGAGATCTATTTTGACCGCGGCCCCGAGCACGGCTGCGGCAAGCCCGACTGCAAGGTCGGCTGCGACTGCGACCGCTACATGGAAGTGTGGAACCTGGTGTTCAGCCAGTTCGATTCCGACGGCAACGGCCACTACGAGCGTCTGGCCAAGCCCAACATCGACACCGGCATGGGCCTGGAGCGCCTGGCCTGCGTGATGCAGGGCGTGGACAACATGTTCGAAGTGGACACGGTGCGCAACATCCTCCAGCATGTGGAGCAGATCACCGGCAAAACCTATGGCAAGGATCACCTCACCGATATCTCCATCCGCGTCATCGGCGACCATATCCGCTCCACGGTGTTCATGGTGTCCGACGGCATCCTGCCCTCCAACGAGGGCCGGGGCTACGTGCTGCGCCGCCTGTTGCGCCGCGCCGCGCGCCACGGCCGCATGCTGGGCGTGAAGCGCCCCTTCCTGGCCGAACTGTGCGACACCGTCATCCGCGAGAACGGCGGCGCCTACCCGGAGCTGGTCGAGCATTCCGACTATATCAAAAAGACCATCGCCGCCGAGGAGGAGCGTTTCTCCCGCACCATCGACCAGGGCCTGTCCATCCTCAACGATCTGGTGGGCAGCGTGAAGGCCGCCGCCCAGGAGGGCCGCAAAAAGATCCTCTCGGGCATCGACGCCTTCAAGCTGAACGACACCTTCGGCTTCCCCCTGGACCTGACCAAGGAGATCGCCGCCGAAGAGGGCATCGAGGTGGACGAGGAGGGCTTCCAGGCCGAGCTGAAAAAGCAGCGCGAAGCCGCCCGTGCCGACCGCCTGAGCCGCGATATCTCCGGCTGGACGGCCGATCTGTTCGGCGCTCTGGATGCCGAACCCACCCAGTTCCTGGGCTATGAAAAGCTGGAGGCCGAGGCCGTCATCCTGGCCCTCAGCGACGGCGAGGAGCTGCTGGACGACGTGGCCACCGACGACGGCGGCAAGGACGGCGTCCTGGTGGTGCTGGACCGCACCCCCTTTTACGCCGAGAGCGGCGGCCAGGTGGCCGATACCGGCCTGCTCACCACGGCGGGCGGCGCGCATCTGCTGGTGCACGCGGTGAAGAAAACGCCCAAGGGCTATTTTGTGCACACTTGCACGCTGGAGGACGGCGTGGTGCATAAAGGCGAGAGCGTGGTGGCCGGCGTGGACGAAAAGCGCCGTCACGCCATCATGCGCAACCACACCGGCGCCCACCTGCTGCAGGCGGCCCTGCGCGAGGTGCTGGGCGCCCACGTGCACCAGGCGGGTTCCTACGAGGACGACGAGCGCGTGCGCTTCGACTTCACCCATTTCAACGCGGTCACGCCCCAGGAACTGGCGGAGGTGGAGCGCATCGTCAACGAAAAGATCTTCGAGGCCCTGCCCGTCACCATCCGCGTGATGCCCATCAAAGAGGCCAAAGAGATGGGCGCCATGGCCCTGTTCGGCGAAAAGTACGGCGACACCGTGCGCGTGGTGGACGCGTCGGGCTGGTCCACCGAGTTCTGCGGCGGCACCCACGTGTCCAATACCTCTCAGCTGGGCTGCTTCAAGATCCTGTCCGAATCCAGCGTGGCCGCGGGCATCCGCCGCATCGAGGGCACCACCGGCTACGGCGTGCTGAAGCTGCTGGACGAAAAAAACGAGACCATCAGCAAAGTGGCCGGCACCCTGAAGGTGTCCAACGTGCACGACCTGCCCGCCCGCGCGGCGTCCATGGCCGGCGAGCTGAAAGCCCTGCAGAAAGAGTTGGACGATATGAAACGCGCGGCGGCGGGCGCCAAGGTGGACGGCCTGTTCGAGAACGCGCAAGAGGTGGAGGGCGTGAAGCTGTTCACCCTGTACCTGGGCGGCACGGGCACGGACGCGCTGCGCGAGCTGTGCGACAAAGCCCGCGACAAGGCCCCCTGCAGCGTCACGGCGGTCATCGGCGAGAACGAGGGCAAGCTGACCCTGGCCGTATCCGTGGGCAAAGAGGCCCAGGGCAAGGGCCTGGCGGCCGGCCGCCTGGCCAAAGAGATCGCCGCCGTGGCCGGCGGCAACGGCGGCGGCAAGCCCGATTTCGCCATGGCCGGCATCAAGGACGCCTCGAAGGTGGACGACGCCCTGGCCGCGGTGGAAGGCATTGTGAAAAGCGCGATGGCGTGAGCCGTCCCGCATAGACGACCCAGGAAAAGGAGGCTTTTTGATGGACGACTGCTTGTTCTGCAAGATCGCGGCGGGCCAGATCCCCGCCAACAAACTGTACGAGGACGACCAAGTGCTGGCCTTTTACGACATCGACCCCCAGGCCCCCGTCCACTTTTTGGTCATCCCCAAGGCGCACATCGCCTCTCCGGCGCGCATCACGGCGAAAAACAGCGTCGTGGTGGCCCATGTGTTCGAGGTGATCGCACGCCTGGCCGGCGAGTTGGGCCTGGAAAACGGCTACCGCGTGGTGACCAACTGCGGCGCGGACGGCGGCCAAAGCGTGCCCCATCTGCATTTCCACGTGCTGGCCAAGCGCAGCCTGGCCTGGCCTCCGGGCTGAGCCCGCACCCGGTTTGAGAGAAAGGAGCCTATCATGGCAAACACGTATACCCTGACCGTGGCCGGCGTCACGCGGGAGCTGCCCCTGTGCCCGGTCAATGAAAAACTGGACATCGCCGCCTTCATCATGTTCGGCGATGTGGAGATCACCGTCGCCTGCGCCAAAGAGCTGCTGGAAAAGGTGCCGGAGTTCGACATCCTCATCACGGCGGAGTCGAAGGGCATCCCCCTGGCCTACGAGATGAGCCGCCAGAGCGGCAAGCCCTATGTGCTGGCGCGCAAAAGCGAAAAGCTGTATATGAGCGACCCCATCACCGTGGAGGACAAATCCATCACCACCGCCGCCGTACAGCGCCTGGTGATCGACCGCAAGGACCTGGCCTCCATGGACGGCAAGCGGGTGCTGATCGTGGACGACGTCATCAGCACCGGCGGCAGCCTGCACGCGCTGGAATCCCTGGTCAGCCACAGCAAGGGCCAGGTGGTGGCCCGGGCCGCCGTGCTGGCGGAGGGTGACGCGGCCGAGCGCACGGACATCATCTTCCTGGCCCCGCTGCCGCTGTTCTTCAGATAAATGCGCCGCGCGCTTGCCCTGGCGGGCCTCGCCGCGCTGTGCGCGCAGCTGTTCGCAGCATTTCTGCCGTCAGCGGCCTTTCTTCCGCTGGCGGCTGTTTTTACCTGCGCGGGCGTTCTGGCCTTGGTGTTCCTGCGCCGCTGGCGCTGGCGCAGCCACGCGGCCCTGGTGTGCCTTGCGGCCGCCGCCATGCTCTGCCTGCGCGCGGGCTATTTCGCGCTGGTGCTGCGCCCGGCGCAGGGGTACGCGGGTTCCGTGCACACCGTGACGGCCACGGTGGAAGAATCCAGCCCCGGCTATACGGACGCCACGGTCTACGCCACCGCCCGCGTCACCCAGGTGGACGGGCGGCGGGTGCGCCCTTTGCGGGTGAAGCTGGCCCAGATCCCGCAGACGGCGCCGGGGAACAGTTTCCGGGCACAGGTGCGCTTCACCGCGCTGCCCCGCAACCGCTACCAGTCCTGGTACTACGCCAAGGGCGTCTACGTGGGCGCGGCCCTCACCGAAGAGGCGGCCTTCACCCCCTTGGGCGCAGGCCGCGGCTGGCGGGACGGTTTCCTGCGCCTGCGCAGCCGCCTGGCGGGTTCGCTGCACGCCCTCCTGCCCGGGGAACAGGGCAGCGTGGCCGCCGCCATGACGGTGGGGGATAAGGCGGGCCTTTCCGCCGGGCTGAAAGAGTGGTTCCGCCGGGCGGGCCTCCCCCACATCCTGGTGGTGTCGGGGCGGCACATGTCGGCCGTGGGCGGCCTTGATAACTGGGCTTTCAACCGCCTGCGCGGCCGCGCGGCCGGCGCCGCGGGCGGCATCCTGGTCACGCTGGGGTTCATGGCTTTGGTGGGTTTTACGCCCTCAGTGGTGCGGGCCGGCTTCGTGATGCTGGCCGTCTACATCGGCATGCTGCTGGGCAGGCGCAGCGACACGCTCACCTCCATGGGCTTCGCGGCGCTGTGCCTATGCGCGGCCAACCCCTTTGCCGCCGTGGACGTGGGGCTGCTGCTGTCCTTTGCCGCCACCCTGGGCGTATTGGGGGCCAACGCGGCCGCCCGCGCGCTGCAGGCAAGGGCCCAATGGACGCAGGGGGCCGCCGGCCGGCGGCTGGGAAAACTTTTGCGGGCCGTGCTGGTGCCTTTGGGGGCCGGCCTGGGCACGCTGCCCGTGCTGACCGCGGCGGGCGGCGGCATTTCGCTGCTGGGCGTTTTCAGCAACCTGCTGGCCGTGCCCCTGATGGCCCCGGCGGTGTTCCTGGGGTTTGCGGCCGCCTTTGCCGGTTTGTCGCCCTGGCTGGAAGCCTTGGCGCGCCCGGCCGGCCTGCTGTGCGGCTTGTGTGTGCGCGGGATCATCGCGGTGGCCCGCTGGATGGGCGCCCTGCCGGGTTATGTGTACCTGTCGGGCGCCTATGCCGTGGGCGTGTGCCTGCTCCTTTATGGGCTGGTGTACCTGGCCGTGCGCCTGCGGGTGCGGCCCGTCCGGGCGGCGGCGGTATGTGTTTTGTTCCTGGCCGTTTCCGCGGGCGTTTTCGCCTGGGCGGACAGGGACGTGCTGTACCTGTATCCGGCGGGCAGCGCCGAGAACGCGCCCCTGGTGCTGCTGCGGGGCGGCCGCGCGGCGGTGCTGTTCCGCGGCCCGGACCAAAGCGTGGACGACGTGCGCCGGGTGCTGGAGGAGCATGGCCGCCCCACGCCCGACCTGCTGCTGGACCTGCGCGCGGACGGCGACACCGCCTGCCTGGCCCAGCGCCTGCCCGCGGGGAACGTGGTCTCAGCCAAAGATTACCTGGTGCAGGCGCGCTTTTCCCTGGGGCGGGGCTGTACCGTCACCCTGCGGCGCCAGGCGGCGGGCACCCTGGCCTGCGTGGAGCTGGACGGGTACAAAGTGGGCGTGTCCACCGGCAAGCTGGATTTGACGGGCTGCCCGGCCTTTGACGTGTACTTCGGCGGCAGCGGCACCGTGGAGGGCCTGCGGGCCCAGGCCCTGGTGCTGTCCCGCGCCGGGCGCGCCTGGACGCAGGGCCTGGACATGGAACAGTTCCCCGGCGGCGTGTACCGCGTGGCGGTGCGGGCCGGCGGCGGAGTGAAGATCAGCGAGGAGAGCTATGATTTTACGTGACGCACAACTGAAAGAGATCTTGGCGGAGCCGGAGCGCCGCAGCGTGTATTATTATTACTCCACCGACGAATACCTGGCCCGGCGCATGGCCGAGCGCACGGTGGCGCGCCTGCTGAAGGACACCGGCGCCGAGGTGACGGTGGTGGAGGGCCCCGCGCCGGACATCGGCGCGGCGGTGGCCGCGGCGGGCACCATCTCCCTGTTCGGCGACCGGCGCGTCGTGGAGATGCCCCTGGTGGAGCCCTCCGCCATGGGCGAAGCGGACGTGACGGCCCTGTGCGACCTGATGGGCAGCCTGGAAAACGCGGTGCTGGTGCTCAGCACCGTGTTTAAGGACGACAAGGCAAAACAGTCCAAAAAGGCCAAGCAGCTCATCGCGGCCGCGGAGAAGCACGGTCTGGCCGGCGAGCTGCAGCAGCCCGGCCCGGCGGACGCCAAGCGCTTTGCGGCCAAAAAGGCCCGGGAACTGGGCAGCGAACTGCCGGCGGCAGCGGCCGACGCCTTGGTCGAGCGCGCGGGCACGGATTATTTCCTGCTGGAGTGCGAGGTGCAGAAATTGGCCGCCGCCAGCGGCTACGGCGTCATCACGCCGGAACTGGTGGGGGAGATGGGCGTGCAGAACATCGAGGCCGACGTGTTCGAGCTGGTGCGCCTGGCCACGGCCAAAAACAAGGCAAAGGCCTTCGCCAAGCTGCGCCAGCTGCTGGATCTGCAAAACGAGCCCATCGCCATCGCGGCCGCGCTGTCCGGCTCCTACCTGGATCTGTACCGCGTCAAATGCGGTCAGGCGGCCCACAAAAACTACAGCGTTGTCCACAAAGAGTTCGGCTACCGGGGCAGCGATTGGCGGCTGAAAAAAGCGGCCGAGACGGCGGGCAAATATTCCAAAAAGCAGCTTGGGCACATCCTGGAGATTTTGCTGGACCTGGACGCCCAGCTCAAGTCGTCGCCCGCAGACAGGGCCGTGCTGCTGCAAACGGCCCTGTGCGAAGTGCTGGAGGCCCGGTCATGAGCGGAAAGCCGCGCTTTGAAGAAGTGATCGTGGTGGAGGGCAAATACGACGCGGCCAAGCTCTCGGCCCTGGTGGACGCCATGGTGCTGCCCGTGGGCGGGTTCTCCGTGTTCACCAGCGCCGAGACCAAGGCGCTGGTGCGTCAGCTGGGCCAAAAGCGCGGCCTCATCATCCTTACGGATTCCGACGCGGCGGGCTTCCGCATCCGGGCCTATCTCAACCAGGTGGCCCGCGGCCTGCCGGTAAAAAACGCTTATGTGCCCGCGGTGGCGGGCAAGGAAAAGCGCAAGGACAAGCCCTCCAAAGAAGGGCTCCTGGGCGTGGAGGGCGTAGAGGCCGGCGCCATCCTGGCCGCCCTGCGCGCGGCCGGCGCCTGCGAAGCGCCCGCGCGCACGGGGGGCAGGCCCATCACCTACACCGACCTGTTCGCCGCCGGCCTCTCCGGCGGGGCGGACAGCGCTGCGCGCCGCCGCGCCTGGCTGCAAGGCCTGGGCCTGCCGCCCCGCCTGTCCAAAAAGGCCCTGGTGGAGGCGCTCAACAGCCTGTACACCTACGAAGAATTCCTGCGCACCCTGCCGGAAAGCGAGGGGGACGCATGAGCCAAAACCCGCAGGCGGAACCGGCCGCCCTCAAGACCATAGATTCCATGATCGCCCGCTGCGAAAAAGCCCAGCCCAAATTCGCCCAGGGCACTTCGCAGCATTCGCTGCTCCAAAACAGGGTCAAGGCGCTGCGTATCGCCCGGGGCTTGCTGCAGGGCGATGCCGGCGTATACGGCAGGGAAGAACTGGAGGCCGCCCTGGCGCCGGTGCGCTCCATCATCCACAAATGCCAAACCGCCCGCCGCAAGTATCCGCCCGGTTCGTCCCTCTACCGGCGCTTTACGCCGATGATCGACGCCATGTCCCTGGCCGAAGGGCGGATTCTCGCGGAAATAGAAAAAAATTAAACAGCGGGCTTTTAGGCGTGCTGACGTAAAAAAGCATCGCCCCTGGAAGGGCAATTTTCGCGCAGTGCGGCGTCAAGCGTGCTTGCGGGCCAAAAGCATGGCCCGCATTTTGCCGCGAAGCGGCAAAACCGCACGGTGTGCACGAACAGTCCACTGGACTGTTCGTGGCTTTGCCACCGCACACCTAGACAACCACAAAGGGTTCTGCGGTTTCGTTTACGAAATGTCGGCGAACGCCGGCAAGCAGACGGCCGCGCAAGTGGCCCGCGGTTTCACGAAGTGAAACGCCGACGAAGGTCGGCGAGCCGACATCGCCGTAAGGCGATTCTCGTCGGTTTTCCTATCTCTGCATCAAAAATTGCCTTTCCAGGGGTGCTTCGAAGTTTTGCGGTTGCCGCAGGCGGCAAAGGCCCCAGTGGGGCCTTTGAGCAAACTGTCTGGTTTCGCGCAGCGAAATGCCGCGCATCGTTTTGCGCGGCAAGGGCGGCGTTTGTGAGCGGGGCCCCGGTAAATGAAATTTACCGAGTGCGAACAAGGCACGCCGCGGTGCGGAGGGCCAGCCGCCGGTCCGGTCGCGCAAGCGATGGCGGCCATGTTTTTTGCCGCCAAGGACATGGCCCGGCAGTTTTGGGTGATTGGTGTGCGAAAAAAGCTTGGCAATCCTGACGGATTGCCAAGCTTTTTGAGTGCATCCGGCGCCAAAATTGTCAGCGAAAACCGATAGCTTTTTACGCCAACGCGCCTTTAGCCCGCTGTTTTTAAAAGGGGAGGACAAGCGATGATCGACCAAAAGGACATCCAGGCTTTCCGCGACACCGGCCGCGTTTTGCTGCGGGGGAACGATTTCATCTATCTTCTGCCGCATCAGGCGCTGCGCGGGTATATTTCAAATTACACCGTTACCTTCCCCGGCAAGGGCGTCCTTTCCGGCCGCTATACGGTGCTTCCTCACGGGAGCGCGACGCTCGTCTTTTCTCAGGACGGCCGCGGCTGGCACGGCGAGCTGTTCGGCCCCCTGACAAAACCCTGCCCGGTGGGCGCCCGGGCAAACCAATGCGCGCTGCTTTTGATCGTGGAATTCCAGCCCGCGGGCCTGTATGCGCTTGCCGGCCTGGATCAAAAAGAATTGGCCGACCGTATCTTCCCCTTATCCCTGGTGGCCCCGGCACTGAACAGGCTGCTCCTGCAAGCGCTGGAAAGCGCCGGGGATCTGGCGGATTGGGTCGGCCGCCTGGACAGGCATTTGTGGGAAAATTTGTCCGTCTCCTATCCCGCCGCGCTGCAAAACGCGGTGAAGATGACGGTGCAAAGCGCGGGCGGGATTTCCACAAAAGACCTTTCGGCCGCCGTTTATTACAGCCAGCGGCATCTGGGCCGCATCTTTGAAACCTGTTTGGGCATGAACGTAAAAACATTTTCCCGCCTGGTTCGGGTCAACAAGGCGATACGGCTTTTGCGCCGTCCCCGCTGCAGCGCCGCTTGCGCCTGCCGGGAAACGGGGTTTTACGACCTGCCCCATTTCATCCATGATTTTCAGTCCGTCTGCGGCCTGACGCCGCGTCAATACCGCGATCATATGTCCGATTTTTACAATGAGATCGCAAAATTTTAAGCTATAATAAAAATATGCCATGCCGAAAAAACACTTGTTTCGGCCCGGCAAATAAAAAGCGCGAAAAGGAAGCGACGAAACATGAACTTCGACCAAACGACGATCCGTGTCCTGGTGCGGAAAAACTATGGGGAGTGCTTTGATTTTTACACCAAAAAAATAGGGCTGATCTCGGTCTGGGGCGACAGGAACGGCCCTTATACCTCCTTTGCCGCGGAAAACGGCGCCCCGCCCTGCTTTGCGATTTTCAGCGGGGAAAACATGCCGATGTTCCGGGGATATACCCAGCCCCTGGGCACGGCGCAGCCCGACACCGTTGCGGCCGTGGTGCCCTCACAGGATCTGGACGCGGACTACCTGCGCCTGAAAGAGGCGGGCGTGCCCTTTTTGGGCGAGCCGCAGTATATCGAGGCATGGGGGATGCGCTGCACTTATTTCAGGGACCCGGAGGGGAACTTGTTCGAACTGAACGACGCCAGCGGCGTATAAACGTTAAAAGGGCTGCCCCTGGCGCACCTTTTCCGCGTACCAGGGCTCCGCCAAGGCGATGGTTTTGCCGGACACGGCGTGGCCGGGCAGCGCCGGGAACGTCAGCCGCCAGGCGCACAGGGCCTGGTACTTCATGTGTGCCGCGCGGTTGGCCGCGCCGCTGCCGTATTTCCCGTCCCCCAAAATGGGGCAGCCGATGGAGGCCAGGTGGGCGCGGATCTGATGGGTGCGGCCGGTCACCAGCTCCACCCGC
This sequence comes from uncultured Oscillospiraceae bacterium, assembly GCA_905212515.1. Lineage (GTDB taxonomy): Bacteria > Bacillota > Clostridia > Oscillospirales > Ruminococcaceae > Ruthenibacterium. The sequence continues at coordinate 9,545 of CAJMEU010000103.1, forward strand.
ACCAGGGCATAGGGCGCGGCCAGGGCCAGGGTCTCATACCGGGTGACGATCTCCTGCGCGCCGGGGCCGGGGGCAGGGGACACGCGCACCAGGCCCCGGCGCGCGTCCTTGTACAGATAATCCCGCAACTCGCCGCGGGGCGGCCGCGGCTGGCCTGCGGTCACGCACAGATACTCTTTTTTCAGCCCGCGCTCTTTGATCAGGGCGGTGAAAAACGCCTCGGCCTGCGCCGTTTTTGCCAGCAGCACCAGGCCCGAGGTGCCGGCGTCCAGCCGGTGGCAGGGCCGGGCGTCCGCGCAGATGCGCCGCACCCGCGTCTCCAGCGTATCGGCCGCCGCCCCGGTCTCGTCCAGCGTCAATAAGCCGGCGGGCTTATGGGCCGCCAGCAGTTCTTCATCCTCATATACGATCACGGCGGGCGCGGTCAACGCTTCGTCCGGCAGGTAAAGGCGCACGGTGCTGCCCGCGGCCAGGCGGGTGGAGAGGGGCGCTTTTTTGCCGTCTACCTTCACCTTATTCTCCCGCCAATATTGGTGCAGGCGGCCGGCGGACAGGACGGGGAACTGGCTTTGCAGGAATTGATCCAGCCGGGGCATGGCCTGCCCCTGGACGATCAGCTCACGCATCAAAAACACCTGCCCTTTCCGGCGAGATTTTAGAAAAAGCGCCCGGCCGTTTGGGCCGGGCGTGGTGCTGCTGGCCGGGATCGAACCGGCACGATGTCGCCACCGAGGGATTTTAAGTCCCTTGCGTCTGCCAATTCCGCCACAGCAGCAAGGCGATTGCCTATTTAGTGTACAATAGCAGCCTCAAAATGTCAATCCAAACCATAAAAAAATAGCCTATGGCTATTTTTTAGGCCATGTAGGCCATCCTTGGCCCACGGCCATAGGGATAAGTTTTTTTATTGCGGAGCAATAAAAAATAGCCGTAAGGCTATTTT
>CAJMEU010000104.1 GCA_905212515.1 uncultured Oscillospiraceae bacterium
GGCCAAGCGGCGGGCCAACGCTCTTTGCTACTTTCTCAACGCTGAGAAAGTAGAATCCCGCCGTAAAAATAAACGTAAAACCAAGGCGCGCACCCGACCGCCATCAGCCCCGCGCCGCCGGCACCATTGCCCGCCACCCGCCAAAGCAAAAGCGAGGGGCCCCGCGGCCCCTCGCCAAAATACCCAAATCCGCTTACTGCACCGCGCCCCGCAGCGCGTCGGCCACAGCCTCCAGGATCCCCTGGCTGGAATAGGTGGCCCCGGCCACCGTGTCCACGCCCTCGGTGGTCTGGGTGCGGATGACGGCCTTCACCACGCCCCGCTCGGCGTTCTGATAAATGCCGTCCGTCTCCGCGTGGTCGGTCAGCTCCACCGCCACCACGTTGCCGCCCTCCACCGTCACGGCCACGGTGATGGGCCCGTTGTTGCCCTTGCCCGTGCCGGTGTAGGTGCCGTCCTTGTAATTGCCCTGCACCTCGGGCACGGCGGGCTCGTCGTCCTCGGCCTGGCCCAGGGCGGCCGTCATGGTGGGCGCGGTGCCGCCGCCGTTTGCCTGCACGTAGGCAGCGGCCCCGCTGCCCGCGATGCGGCCGAACACCACGATGTCCGTCACCGCGTTGCCGCCCAGGCGGTTGGCGCCGTGCACGCCGCCCGTCACCTCGCCGGCCGCGAACAGGCCGGGCAGGACGTTGCCCGCTTCATCCAGCATCCGCGTCTCGGTGTCGATCTTCACGCCGCCCATGGTGTGGTGCACCGCGGGCGCGCACAGGGCCGCGTAGAATTTGGGCGCGTCCAGGCGGCTGCCCATGTCGGCGCGGCCGAAGTCCGGGTCCTCGCCCGCGTCCACGTAGCCCGCGTAGGCGGCCAGGGTGCCGGCCAGGGCGTCGGCGGGCACGCCGATCTGCCCTGCCAGCTCCTCGGGGCTTTCGCCCTCGAACACGATGCCCGCGTTGATATAGCTCTCGATGGCGGAAAGGCTGTCGCGCACCGTCTGGTCGAACAGCAGCCAGCACTGGCCGTCTGTCTGCTCCAGAATGGCGGCCGAGACCACGTCCCGCGTCTCCAGCTCATTGACGAACCGCGCGCCCTCCTTGTTCACCAAAATGGCGCCGTTGCCGCGCACGCCCTCGGTGTACATGGTCTGGGTGTCCGGGTTCACCGTGGGGTGCGTCTGGATCTGCTCCAGGTCCACAAAGGCCGCGCCCAGGTGCCCGGCCATGGCGATGCCGTCGCCGGTGGCGCCGGCGTGGTTGGTGGTGCCGAAGCCGGCCAGGCCGGGCTGGTACTCGGTCACCATCTCGGCGTTGGCGCCGAAGCCGCCGGTGGCCAGCACCACGGCCTTGGCGTGGATCAGGTAAGTGCCCACAGGGCCTGTCACCCACACGCCCCAGCCGCCGTCCTCGGCCACGATCTCCGCCGCCGTGGTGTTGAGGATCACCGGGATGTTCAGCGCCTGAGCCTTGGCGTTCAGCGCCTTCATCAGCATGGGGCCCACGGCGCTGGTGTCCGTGGGGCGGTGGATGCGCTTTACGGACGCACCGCCGAACATGCCCACCACGGACAGGTCGCCGCCGATGTCGTTCACCCAGTCCACCGCGTCGGCGGAATGCTCGGCCATGGCGGTGACAAGGGCCTTGTCGTTCAGCTCCTTGCCGCCCTTCATGGTGTCCTCCACAAACAGCTCCACGCTGTCCTCGATGCCCTCGGCCCGCTGGTACTCCGTGTCACAGGCATTCAGGCCGCCGGTGCTGCGGATGGTGTTGCCGCCGGTCACGGGCATCTTCTCCACCACCACCACGTTGGCGGCGCCGTCCTGGGCCGCCTGGATGGCCGCCGTCAGGCCCGCGCCTCCGGCGCCGATCACCAGGATGTCGGCGTTCTGGTCCGCGTAGCGCGGGGCCGAGGCCGTGGCGTCGGCGCTGCCCGCCGGTTGGGGGGGCGCCGCGCTGCCCGGCACGGCGGCGATGGGCTGGGTAAGGATCATGCTGGCCAGGAACACCGTGGCCAGCGCCAAAGCGATCACACCCGCCCAAAACTTGTTTTTACTGGACATCGTCTCGTCTTTCTCCCCTTCTGGCGCGCCTGGGCGCGCTTGCGTTATTGTTTTAACATTGTATCATATCGCCCCCCGGCTTGCCTAGCCGTTTGCCGATTTGGCAACAAAATAACAAAATCCGTTCAAACCGATGGTTTTTCGGCAAAAAAATTGTATTTGCAGGCATTTAAAATAATTCGCTCTATCGAAGAACCCCCCCCATTTTCCATTTATTGTCATCCCGCCGTCTTGTATTTTTGCCGGGGATATTGTATTCTGAAATTAAAAGAATTTGCAATTATCACAGAAAAGGAGGACTTGTCTCCATGAATATCGCTGTCGTCGACGATGACGCCGCAGAAAACGACGCTTTGTGTACGGCCCTGAATGATTGGTGCTCCCAAAACCGGACGGCGGCGCGGGTGTGCGCCTTTCCTTCGGCCGACGCGTTTTTGAAAGGCTTGGCGCCGGGCCTGTGGGACCTGGTGTTTCTGGACGTCTACATGCCGGGCACCTCCGGCATGGAGGCGGCGGCCCGTCTGCGCGCCCTGGACGAAAAATGCCTGATCGTGTTCTGCACCACCAGCGCCGACAGCGCCGTGCAAAGCTACCGCGTGCGCGCCTTCGATTACCTGCTCAAGCCCCTGTGCCCCGGGCAGGTGGCCGAGGTGATGGCCCTGGCCTGCGCCGCGCTGCACAACCGCTCGGCCTACATCGAGGTGAAAGAGGGCTGGAGCATGGTGCGCATCCCCCTGCGGGATATCATTTACACGGATTATTACAACCATTACATCCACATCCACACCCGCCAGCGGGTGATAAAGACCCATCTGCCCTTTGCCGAGTTTTCCCCCCTGCTGCTGTGCTTCCCGCAGTTTTTGTGCTGCTACCGCAACTGCATCGTCAACATGGACGCCGTGCGCAGCCTGGAGCCGGCCGATTTCGTCATGGAAAACGGCGAGCGCGTGCCCATCGCCCGGGCCCAGCGGGCCGCTTTGCGCCAGCAGTACGCGGACTACGCTTTTGACAAGCTGGAGAAGGGTGGAAGCTCGTGACCGATTGGACCTATTTCGTGGCGCTCTGGATGATCGGGGCCGTATCTGTGACGATGCTGGTCGTCCCGCTGCGGCGTAAGCTGCGCGCCCCTCTTGTGCTCAGTATCCTCGGCTTGACGGCCGCCTTGGCGGTCGCCTCGCTGCCAGTTTCCCTGATCGATTATGAACCGCTGAGCCAATCTTCTTTCCTGGGTGCTTTGCTGAACACCTCCCTGCTGCTGGGCGCCGGTGTTGTCACACTGCACCTGCTGACGGGCACGCGCTATCTGCAATTGCTATTTTTAATGTTGATTGTAAAAAGCTACAGCGAATACACCCTAACCATTTCCCTGGTGGCCCAGCAGACATTTTTTCCCGCGCGGGCAGAATTGACGCTGCTGTTCATGGGCGGTATTTATGCGATGACGCTGCGGCTGGTGCTGCTGTTCCTCATCAAGCTGGTGCGGCCCCTGATGGAAGAGGGCGGCAAGCTGCCCTTTTGGAATTACCTATGGGTGGTGCCCATGGGCTTCTACGCCGTATACTGTCTGGGCATCTACACCAATTATCTGGGCGTCATTTCCCTCACGGCCACCCTGGCCGGCCTGACGATCATGCTGTTCTGGACGCTGGGCACCTTCGGCACGTATGTGGTCATGGTAAAGATGCTCTCCATCACCGTGGTGGCGTCCCGCATGCAGGAACGGTTGGCCCTCTCAGAATTGCAGATGGAAATGCAGCTCCGGCGGCTGGAAGCCATCCAGTCTTCCATCGAGGAGGCCCGCCGGGCCAAGCACGACCTGCGCCATCACATCAACACCCTGCGGGGCCTGCTGCAGCGGGGCGATCTGGACAAGATGGCCGAATATCTGGATCAATACGCCGCCTCCCTGCCCGACGCCCAGCAGACCTTCTGCGAAAACCCGTCCGTGGACGCCATTCTGGGCTATTACGCCGCGCTGTGCGATTCCAGCCGCATCCGCTACCAGTTCACGGCCCAGCTGCCCCAAAGCCTGGGCGGCAAAGAGCAGGACGTCTGCGCAGTGCTCAGCAACCTACTGGAAAACGCCTGCGAGGCCTGCGCCCGCCAGGCGCAGGGCCCCCGCACGCTGGAGGTAAAGGCCGCCCTCTCGGGCCAGGACATGCTGGCCATCACCGTGCACAACAGCTATGGCGGCCGGGTGGAAACGGACTCCGACGGCCTGTTCTATTCATCCAAACGGCCGGGCAAGGTCCTGGGCATCGGCACCCAAAGCGTGCGCGGCATCGCCGCCCACAGCGGCGGCCTGGCCCGCTTTTCCCACCCCGCCCAAACGGTCCCGGCGGCCGGGCTGCTGCCCCTGGTCCCTCCCCCCAACCCCAACCCGCCGGGCCTCTTCGGGGGCGGGGCTGTCCGTTTCCGTCCGGGTCCGCTCACACGCTCAGCGCGGCCCTCTCGCCCAGCAGATCTTTGTTTTCCTCCAGGATCGGCCCCACCACGTCCCGCAGGAAGGCCGTCACCTGCTCGGGCGCCCGGCCGGTGAAGTCCTCGGGCCGCAGCACCGCCTCCACCTCCGCCCGCTCCAGGCCGAAGGCCGGGTCGGCGCACACCCGCTCGATCAGGTCGTTTTTGCCGCCCTCTTCCTTCACCACCTTGGCCGCGGCAATGGCGTGCACCCGCAGCTTCTCGTGCAGCTCCTGGCGGTCGCCGCCCTTTTTCACCGCTTGCATCATGATGTTCTCGCTGGCCATGAAGGGCAGCTCGGCCATGATGCGGCTGCGGATCACCTTCGGATATACCACCAGTCCGTCGCACACATTCAGCATGATATTCAGGATGGCGTCCGTGGCCAAAAAGGCCTCGGCCACGGCCACCCGCTTGTTGGCCGAGTCGTCCAGCGTGCGCTCGAACCACTGGGTGCCTGCGGTGAAGGCCGGATTCAGCACATCCGTCATCACGTAACGGGCCAGGCTGCAGATGCGCTCGCACCGCATGGGGTTGCGCTTGTACGGCATGGCCGAGGAACCGATCTGATGGGCCTCGAAGGGCTCCTCCATCTCCTTGAAGCCGGCCAGCAGGCGCATGTCGTTGCCGAATTTCATGGCGCTTTGGCTGATGCCCGCCAGCGTGGACAGCACGTTGTAGTCCATCTTGCGGCTGTAGGTCTGTCCGCACACGGGCACCACCTTGGCAAAGCCCATCTCTTTGGCAATGGCCGCCTCCAGCGCGTCGATCCTGGCCCCGTCGCCGTCCAGCAGTTCCATATAGCTGGCCTGGGTGCCCGTGGTGCCCTTGGCGCCGCGCAGGGCAAGGCTGTCCGTACGCCGGCACAGCTCCTCGTAGTCCATCACCAGCTCGTTCATCCACAGGGCGGCCCGCTTGCCCACGGTGGTCAGCTGGGCGGGCTGCAGATGGGTGTACGCCAGGGCCGGCAGGTCCTTGTACTGCCCGGCGAAGCGGCCCAGCAGGTCCAGCACGTTCACCAGCTTGCGCTTCACCACCGCCAGCGCCTGGCGCATCACCAGTATGTCGGTGTTGTCGCCCACATAACAGCTGGTGGCGCCCAGATGGATGATGCCCTTGGCTTCCGGGCACTGCACGCCGTATGCGTACACATGGCTCATCACGTCGTGACGGCACTCTTTTTCGCGGGCCGCGGCCACGTCGTAATTGATGTCGTCCCTGTGGGCCTCCATCTCGGCGATCTGCCGGTCGGTGATGGGCAGGCCCTGGGCCTGTTCGGCCCGGGCCAGGGCGATCCACAGCCGGCGCCAGGTGCGGAACTTGTTGTCCTCAGAGAAGAGGTACTGCATCTCCTCTGAGGCGTAGCGCGTCTCAAAGGGGGAACTATAGCGGTCATGGCTCATGGGGATCCCTCCGGTTTCGGTTTGTGGAAAGGGCGGCGGGGCTCCCCCGCCGCCGCGCGGCTTTATACGCGGAAATAATCCACGCCGCCGCGGAACAGGTCCTGCATCTTGTTGCCCTCCACGTTCTTGTACAAATTGTCGCCGCTGCGCTCCGAGTGGCCCATCTTGCCCAAAACGCGGCCGTCCGGGCTGGTGATGGCCTCGATGGCCAGCACGCTGCCGTTGGGGTTATAGCGCACGTCCATGGTGGGCTTTCCCTCCAGGTCCACGTACTGGGCGGCCACCTGGCCGTTTTTCACCAGCTCCTTCACCACGCTCTCCGGCGCGGTGAAGCGCCCCTCGCCGTGGCTGACGGCGATGGTGTGAAGCTCGCCCGGCTGCATGGCTGCCAGCCAGGGGCTCAGGTTGGAGGCAATGCGGGTGCGCACCAGCATGCTCTGGTGGCGGCCGATGCGGTTGAAGGTCAGCGTGGGGCTGTTTTCGTCGGTTTGGCACACGTCGCCCGTGGGCAGCAGACCCAGCTTCACCAGCGCCTGGAAGCCGTTGCAAATGCCCAGCGCCAAGCCGTCCCGCTGGTGCAGCAGGCGGCGCAGGGCCTCGGTCACAGCCGGGTTGCGCAGGAAGGCCACGATGAATTTGGCGCTGCCCTCGGGCTCGTCGCCGCCGGAGAAGCCGCCGGGCAAAAACAGCATCTGGCTGGCGTCCAGCTTTTTCACCATCGTCTCCACGCTCTCGGCCACGGCCGCGGGCGTCAGGTTGTTCACCACAAAAATATCGGGCACCGCGCCGGCCCGCTCCATGGCCCGGGCCGAGTCGTACTCGCAGTTGGTGCCGGGGAACACGGGGATCAGCACCCGGGGCCGGGCGCAGCCCACGGCCGGGGCCCTGCGCGCGGCCTCATCGGCCAGGTACAGCACCGGCTCCACGGCCTCGGCCCCCTCCTGGCCCGGGGCGGTGTGGAAGGGCAGCACGTCCTCCAGCTTGTCCTCGTAGCCGCGGCGCACCTCGTCCAGGTGGATCACCGTCTCGGCGGCCCGCAGCTCGTACCGGGTGCTGGTCTCGCCCAGCAGCACCGCGCCCGCGGGCAGCTCGCCGCCCTCCGCCAGCTCCAGGATGTAGCTGCCGTAGGCGTAGTCCAGCAGGCTGGCAAGGCCCTGTTTCTCCAGGAATTCCGGGTCCAGGCGCACGCCCAGGCGGTTGCCCAGGCCCATCTTGAACAAGGCCTCGGCCGCGCCGCCGTAGCCCGGCGTGTAGGCGCTCAGCACCTTCCCGGCGCGGATCAGCCCCTCCACCTGGGCCCACAGGGCCTTCAGGCTCCCGGCCTGGGGCCGCAGGCTGTCGGCCTCGTAGGCCGGGCGCAGCCACACCACTTTGCTGCCGGGCAGGTTGAACTCGTCGCCGATCACCTGGTCCGTGTTCCCCGCCGCCACGGCGAAGCTCACCAGCGTGGGCGGCACGTCGATTTTTTCAAAGGAACCGGACATCGAGTCCTTGCCGCCGATGGCGCCCACGCCCAGGGCCACCTGGGCGTCCAAAGCGCCCAGCAGCGCGGCCACGGGCTGGCCCCAGCGCTGGGGGTCCGTGCCCAGGCGCTGGAAGTACTCCTGGAAGGTCAGGTAGGCGTTTTCCGCGGAAAAGCCCGCCGCCACCAGCTTCGACACGCTCTCGGCCACGGCCAGCCAGGCGCCGTGGTAGGGGCTTTGTTCACTGACGAAGGGGTTGAACCCCCACGCCATGCCGGAGCAGGTCTTGGTCTCGCCGTGCAGCACCGGCAGCTTGGCCACCATGGTCTGGATGGGGGTGGCCTGGGTCTTGCCGCCGAAGGGCATCAGCACCGTGCCCGCGCCGATGGTGGCGTCGAACCGCTCGGCAAGGCCCTTGCGGCTGCACACGTTCAATTCGCTCATCAAATTGGCGAACTGCTCTTCAAAGCCCTCGCCGGGGCGCGCGGGCGCCGACACCTTGGCCTCGCCCACCAGGGCGATGGCGTGCTTTTTCGCGCCGTTGCTGTTCAAAAATTCCCGGCTGATGTCGCAGATGGTGCGGCCGTTCCAGCGCATGACCAGGCGGGGTTTTTCCGCCACCACGGCCACGGGCGTGGCCTCCAGGTTCTCCTCGTTCGCCAGGGCGATGAACTCCTCCACGTCCTTGTTGGCCACCACCACGGCCATGCGCTCCTGGCTCTCGCTGATGGCCAGCTCGGTGCCGTCCAGGCCGTCGTACTTCTTGGGCACGGCGTTCAGGTCGATCACCAGCCCGTCGGCCAGTTCGCCGATGGCCACCGACACGCCGCCCGCGCCGAAGTCGTTGCAGCGCTTGATCAGCAGCGTGGCCTCCGCCCGGCGGAACAGCCGCTGCAATTTCCGCTCCACGGGGGCGTTGCCCTTCTGCACCTCGGCGCCGCAGGTCTCCAGGCTCTCCAGCTTGTGCGCCTTCGAGCTGCCCGTCGCCCCGCCGCAGCCGTCGCGGCCCGTGCGGCCGCCCAGCAAAATCACGATATCCCCCGCCGCCGGCTCCTCCCGGCGCACGGCGGCCTCGGGCACCGCGCCCACCACCGCGCCGATCTCCATGCGCTTGGCCACGTAGCCCGGGTGGTACCACTCGTCCACCATGCCCGTCGCCAGGCCGATCTGGTTGCCGTAGCTGGAATAGCCGGCCGCGGCCGTGGTCACCAGCTTGCGCTGGGGCAGCTTGCCGGGCAGGGTGTCCTGCACGGGGGTCAGCGGGTCGCCCGCGCCGGTCACGCGCATGGCCTGGTACACGTAGCCCCGGTTGGCCAGCGGGTCGCGGATGGCGCCGCCGATGCAGGTGGCCGCGCCGCCGAAGGGCTCGATCTCCGTGGGATGGTTGTGGGTCTCGTTCTTGAACAGCAGCAGCCAGGGCTCGTCCTTGCCGTTGTTGTCCACGGTGATGCGCACGCTGCAGGCGTTGATCTCGTCGGATTCGTCCAGGTTTTTCAGCTGCCCGGTCTTTTTCAGGTATTTGCCGCCGATGGTGCCCAGATCCATCAGGCACATGGGCTTATATTTGCTGCCGTGCACCTCCTGGCGCAGGGAGAGGTAGCGGTCGTAGGCGCCCTTCACCGTGGGGTCGGTGACGGTCACGCCGTCCAAAATGGTGCCGAAGGTGGTGTGGCGGCAGTGGTCGGACCAATAGGTGTCGATCATGCGGATCTCGGTGATGGTGGGCTCCCGGCCCTCGGCCTTGAAATATTCCTGGCAGAAGGCGATGTCGTCGGCGTCCATGGCCAGGCCGTACCGGCCGACGAAAGCCTCCAGGCCCGCCCGGTCCAGCCCGGTGAAGCCCGCCAGCGTCTCCACGGCGGTGGGGATGGGGTATTCCACCCGCAGGGTGTCCCGCGCCGCCAGCAGGGCCTTGCGGGCCTCCACCGGGTTGACGACGTACTGCTCGATGGCCGCCAGCTCCTCGGCCGTGGGCGCGCCGGACACCAGGTATACCCGCGCGTAGGCCACCTCGGGCCGCTCGCCCTGGGTCAGCAGCTGGATGCACTCGGCCGCGGAGGCGGCGCGCTGGTCGAACTGGCCGGGCAGGAACTCCGTGGCGAACACCACGTCCGCGCCGCCGGGGATGTCCCGATAGGTCACGTCCAGCTGCGGCTCGGCGAACACGGTGTCCACGCACTGCTCGAACACAGCCTCGTCGATGCCCTCCACGTCGTAGCGGTTCAGCACGCGCAGGCCCGTCACCGAGGGGATGCGCAGCAGATGGCGGATCTCATGCAGCAGGCCCTTGGCCTCCACCGCATGCTCCGGCTTTTTTTCCACATAGATACGATAAACAGACATGATGTTCTCCTTTTCTCTATTGGGTCTTTTCAGCGAAGTTGCTGCTTGTCACGGGGAAAACCGGGCGCCAGGGAAGCGGCCGCCGCCGCGCCCTGGACGGGGCTGGTTAAAAGTGCGCGGGTCTTTGCCGCGCAAGGGAAGGGATATCGCGGACGGGTGGCGCTATGTCTTTTTCGGACGCTTGCCAAGTAGGCCGGCGTCTCTTTTGCTTCGCAAGAAATCATGGACACAGCGGGAGAGTACCGCTTGTCCTTACAAGTTCCATCTTCGAAAGATGACAACGCGCCTTGCGGCGCGAATACGAAGAGGCTGCGCAGCGGTACTCTTTTGGCACCAAAAGAGTACCCAGAAAAGTGCCGCTGTCCGCACGCAGCGGACCCGGGCGCCTCGCAGGGCGCCCCGGCAGGCGCGGCCGTTTTTCCCTGGCATGTTCGTCGCTCCGGCCTAGCGAACGCAAAAAGCGTCGCGTTCGCTTTCACGGCCTCACGTGCGCTGCCAGTCGCCCGCCGCCCCCCATGGGCGGGCGAGGGTTGGTGGTGCGCCTTTTTCGGGGGCTTGCCAAGCAGGGCAGCGTCTCCTTTGCTTCGCAAGAAATCATGGACACAGCGTCTGATTGCCGCTTGTCCTCGCAAGTTACATCTTCGAAAGATGACAACGCGCCGTACGGCGCGATTACGAAAAGCGTGCGCAGCGGTACTCTTTTGGCACCAAAAGAGTA
>CAJMEU010000105.1 GCA_905212515.1 uncultured Oscillospiraceae bacterium
TCAGCAGCTTGATGTCGATGGTTTTATTGGCGGCACCCCGCAGCGCGGCAAAAAACGCGTCGGGGTCGGCATATTGGGTAGTGATGCCGTCAATGGTCATCTCGATAAATTCCCCGGCGTTCACCGGTGCCTCAATGTCGCCGGCCACCTCGATGTCCTCCGCCACATCCGCGACGGGGGCCTCGGGAACCGGGGCCGCATCCGCGGCGGAAGGCTCGTCCACCGTGAGGGGAGCCTCGCCCAGCGGGGCCTGGGCCACGTCGGCAAAAGCCATGGGCAGCATACTCAGTGCCATGGCCAGCGTCAGCAGCATTGCCAATGCTTTCTTCATATTCTTTTCCTCCCTTGGGGCGCGTTGCGCCCTTTTTAGCGGGCCTTTAATCCATATTGTTTCCTCCCCCCTCCGGGGAGGAAACAAACGCGGGCCCGCGTTCCGTTTTCATTATAGCACATTTTTATTGATTTTGGCCTGGAAAAACAACCAATGTTCCCTGGGGATTTTTGTTCATTCCTTCCTATTTTGTCTACTGCGGCCTGCACCGCATGTACAGCGTCAGCGCGGTGGCCGCCAGCAGCACCAGCGCCGCGCCGGCCGTTGCCGCCATGGGCAGGCCGGGCTTCCACCAAAAGGCCACCGCCGCCCCCACGGCGGCTTGGGCCGCCGCGTCAAGATAGAACAGCCGCGGCGCAGCCCTGTGCAGATAGGGCCATGTTTGGGCATTGGCCCAGGCGATGCGCAGAAAGCCTTCCTCCCGGCGGGGCGTGTCAAAATAATCGTCCGGCATCTGGGCCACCATACGCCCGGCAAAGCAGAACATCAGCGGGAACAAAGCCACGTTCCACAATACCTGGAACCATTCTTCCAAATCCTTTTCCATCCTTTCAAAAAAGGCGGGCAGAGTCCTTTCCCTGCCCGCCCTATCCTTTTTTATTTCAGCATCGGTTCCACGGCCGCGGCCAGCTGGCGCTGCAGCGCCTCAGCCTCAACCAGATCGCGGCCCTTGGTGGAATAGTACACCTTGATCTTCGGCTCGGTGCCCGAAGGACGCACGATCACCGACGCCCCGTTCGCCAACCAATAGATCAGCACATCGGCGGCCGGCAGGTCGATGGGCGTTACAGCGCCGGTGGCCGTGTCTTTCATCTCGTGGCTGAGATAATCGGCCGCGCGCACCACCGGATGACCGGCGATATCCACCGGGGCCTCGGCCCGCAACGAGGACATGATGCCCTTCATGGTGTCCATGCCGGACAGTCCCTCAAAGGTGAAGGAATCCACCTTGTGCAGCCAGCGCCCGTATTCGCCGTAAATACGCGCCAGCTCTTTCAGCAGCGAGGAACCCACACTGCGGTAGTAGGCGGCCATCTCGCAGATCAGCATACTGGCTACAATGGCATCCTTGTCGCGCACGTAGGTGCCGGCCAGGTAGCCGTAGCTCTCCTCGAAACCGAAGATGAACCGCTCGGGTTTGCCCTCTTCCTCCAGGTAATGAATCTGCTCGCCGATGTACTTGAAGCCCGTCAGCACATTGCGGCACTCGACGCCGTAATGTTTGGCCACCTCGTCGGCCAGGCAGGTGGAGACGATGCTTTTCACCATCACCGGGTCTTTCGGCATAGTGCCCTGCTCAACACGGCCCTGGCAAATGTAATCCAGCAGCAGCACACCCACCTCGTTGCCCGTCAGCAGCTGGTAGCCGCCCTCGTCGTCGCGCACGGCAATGCCCACGCGGTCGGCGTCCGGGTCGGTGGCCAGCATCAGGTCGGCGCCCGTCTTTTCCGCCAGCGCCAGGCCCAGGGCCAGCGCCTCGCGGATCTCGGGGTTGGGATAGGGGCAGGTGGGGAAATCCCCGTCCGGGTGTTCCTGTTCGGGCACAACGGTCACGTCGGTGACGCCGATATCGGCCAGCACGTGGCGCACGGGCACATTGCCCGAGCCATTCAGCGGGCTGTACACCAGCTTCAGGCCTGCCGTTTTGCAGATGCCGGGCCGCACGGCCTGGGCCTCCACGTTCCGGTACAGCGCGTCGATGACTTCCTCGCCGATATAGCACACTTTGCCGGCGGCCAGCGCGTCCTCAAAGGGCATGGTGGCAACGCCATTGAAAAGGTCTGTTTTCTGCATCTCGGCGTACACGGCGTCCGCGGCCTCTTCGGTCATCTGGCAGCCGTCCGGGCCATAGGCTTTATAGCCGTTGTATTTCGCGGGGTTGTGGCTGGCCGTCACCATGATGCCCGCGTCGCAGTGCAGGTAGCGCGTGGCAAAGCTGAGGGCCGGCACAGGCATCAGCTGACGGTAGATGTGGGCCGTGATGCCGTTGGCTGCCAATACACAGGCGGCCTCGCGGGCAAACACGTCGCTTTTGTTGCGGCTGTCGTAGCTGATGGCCACGCTTTTGCCCTCACCTTGGGCGTTCAGGTAATTGGCCATGCCCTGGGTGGCCTTGCGCACCATGTAGATATTCATGCGGTTGGTGCCGGCACCCAGCACCCCGCGCAAACCGGCGGTGCCAAAGGCCAGCTCCACCGCGAAACGGTCCTGAATCTCCTCGTCGATGCCCTGGATGCTCAGCAGCTCCGGGCGCAAGTCGCTGTCTTCCAGGTCTGCGGCAAGCCAGCGCTCATATTCGTCTTTATACATAAAATATACCCCACTTTCTTTGAAGGTATTATATTTATATCATACGATTTCCCCGGGTGTTTGTCAATTCGGCGCGGGCAAAAATGGCTTTTTCCCGGCGCGTATTTTTCTGTTTTTTTACATGAGGCGGCCCGCAGGCAAAAAAAGCTGTTTTTTTGCGAAAAAAGTGCGTGTTCCTGCCTTATTTCGCGCTTGTACAACAGGGCGCTGTCGTTTATACTGAAAGCAGAAGCGAAAGGGGGCCGCGTGATGTTTGCAAAGATCAACAGCTTGGGTGTGTACGCCCTGGAGGGCTTCGTGGTGCGGGTGGAGGCAGACCTCAGCGGCGGGCTGCCGCAGTTCTCCATCGTGGGCTTGCCGGACAGCGCCGTGAAGGAGTCCACCGACCGGGTGCGCAGCGCGCTGAAAAACCTGGGTTATACCTACCCGGCCAGCCGCGTCACCGTGAACCTGGCGCCGGCGGATGTGCGCAAGACCGGCCCCGTGTACGACCTGCCCATCCTGCTGGCTTTGCTGGCCGCCTCGGGCCAAGCGGCGGGCGTGCCCCGGGACGCGGCCTTTTTGGGCGAGCTGAGCCTGGACGGCGCGGTGCGCGGTGTGAACGGCGTGCTGCCCATGGCCCTGGCCGCCCGTGAGGCGGGGCTGCGCCAGTTGTTCGTGCCCGCGGAAAATGTGGGTGAGGCCGCCGTGGTGGAGGGTCTTGTCATCTATCCCGTGCACACTGCCGGCCAGGTGGTGGAACATCTGGCCGGCCGCGCCGCCTTGGCCCCGGCATCCTTGCCTGCCGCCGACGGGCAGGGGCCCGAGCCCGTGCCGGATTTTGCGGATGTACACGGCCAGGTGGAGGCCCGCCGCGCGCTGGAGGTGGCCGCGGCCGGGGGCCACAACGTGCTGATGGTGGGCCCGCCGGGCGCGGGCAAAAGCATGCTGGCCAAGCGCCTGCCCGGCATCCTGCCCCCGCTGACGGCCGCGGAGGCTGTGGATACCAGCAAAGTGTATTCGGTAGCCGGCATGCTGCCCAAGGGCAGCGCGCTTCTGCGCCGCCGCCCCTTCCGCGCGCCCCATCATTCGGTAAGCGCCATCGCCCTATCCGGCGGGGGCGGCGTCCCCCGCCCCGGCGAGGTGAGCCTGGCCCATAACGGCGTTTTGTTTTTGGATGAACTGCCCGAGTTCCATCGGGACGCGCTGGAGATTTTGCGCCAGCCGCTGGAGGACGGCGCCGTCACCGTGAGCCGGGCATCCGGTTCTGCCACGTTCCCCTGCCGGTTCATGCTGGTGGCGGCCATGAACCCTTGCCCCTGCGGCTTTTTCGGGCATCCCACCCGCCAGTGCACCTGTACGCCCTATGCCATCAGCCGGTATCTGCAGAAGGTGTCCGGCCCGCTGCTGGACCGGGTGGACATCCATCTGGAGGTGCCGCCGGTGGATTACGAAGCCATGTCCAGTGAACGGGGCGGCGAGTGCAGCGCCGATATTTTAAAACGTGTGCTGGCCGCCCGGGCCCTGCAGCAAAAGCGGTACGCGGGCACGGGGGTGAGCTGCAACGCCCAGCTGCCCGGCGCCATGATGCGCCGCGTGTGCCGGCTGACGCCCGCCGCCGCCCGCCTGATGAAAGCCGCTTTTGAAAACCTGGGCTTGTCGGCCCGCGCCTACGACCGCGTGCTGAAAGTAAGCCGCACCATCGCCGACTTGGCGGGCGCCGACGTCATCGACGTGCAGCATGTCAGCGAGGCTGTACAGTACCGCAGTCTGGATCGCAAATATTGGTATTCGACTTAGCAGAAAGGATGGGGAGCATGATCGCACTTGCCTTTTTCCTCATTGGGGTGGCCATCATCGTCACCTTTGTTTATCTGGGCTGGAAAGCGGCGAACAAGGCCGCGGGCGAGGATGACAAAAAGAACGGCCGGCGCGGCGGCTGAATGCCGCCCTGCCGGCCACGCGTGATCACAGCGGATGGGAAAAATATTCCGCCAGTTTTTGCAGTTCGCCTTTGGTGGTAACGGGCACGTCTCCCTCCAAGATCTGCATGCGCACAGTGCCGGGCAGCGAGACATATAGATCCCGCAGGTCGGGGTTGGCGCGGTAATATTCGTCCAGGTTCACAGCCGCTCCTCCTCGTCCCCGGTGTTCATCATGCCGCTCATGGCCACGTGCTCGGCCAGGGCGGCCAAGCTTTCGATGGTGTCCGGGGTGGTTTTTGCCTGGCGCACAGCGTCCTGTAAGGCCGGGGACAGACTTTTGTAGTAAACCAGCATCTCCGGCGTGTATTCGTCAAAATCCTGCAATTTTCTCACCTCACACCGCTAGGATATGCGCGGCGGGGGCGGATATGCCGGGAAAGAAATGGAAAGGCCGAAGGGGCTGAAACGTTTCAGCCTCCCCGGCCTTTTGAAGTTTTGTCCGTTTTTAATTTTTGGGGCCTGTGGCCTGGCTTTGGAGGGAGCAGCTTGGCAAAAAAGCTGTACAGTCCCAGATAAATCCCCTGCACCAGGGCCGCCAGCAGCCAGGAGACGAGAAAATCCGTCACCACCAGCAGCGGCAGCCACACAAGGCGGCGGGGCACCTGGGCCACCAAGGTGTTGAACCAGGGATACAGCAGGCTGTCCGGAATATAGGAGATGATGTACACCCCCAGGGAAAGCTGGGCCGTGCTGCCTACGAACCCCGCCAGCCAGCGCGGCGCCCTGCGCATGGACAAGCCTTTCAGCCACACAAACAGGGCCACTGATTCCGCTACATAAAGAATGGATTGCCAGTCCTGCTCCTGCGCATAAACACCCTGGCGAAAACGGTAATAATACCATAGGCTTGTCACCAGCATGGCGCCGGCCAACGCCAGAAAATTGATCGTGCTCTGCTTACGGCTGCGCGGAAGGGGGTGTTCGCGCAGATAGATGCCCAGGAAATAGTAGGTAAAGGGCCACAGCTTCTCCTCCCAATAAGCGGGCAGCAGCGCCTGGGCGCCTTGGCTTTTCACCGGCAGGAAGAGGGCGCCGGGGGTTTGGAAGTCAAACCGGTTGAGGATGCTGGGCAGCGCGGTCAGGACGACCAGCGTCACAACCAGCGCCTGCTTGTGGCGCTCGCTGGGCAGCGCGGCCCACAACAGGTTCAAAAACGGGATCAGCAAAAACAGGCCGATATACATGTTGATATACCAGCCATAGGGCGCGCCCGTGTAGTTCAGCACAAAGAAAAGGCGGCTGGACCAGCTCATGTGCACGCCCTGGGCCACATCGCGGAAGGCCAGCACCAGGGCGCTGCACAGCACGTAGGTGAACAGCACAGGGATCAGGCCCTTATAGTATCGGCCCGACAGCTCTTTTTTGCACAAGAGATATCCCGTCAGCAGCAAGAACAGGGGCACGCAGGTCATAGATAACGCGCGCAGCGGTGCGGCCAACATCATGCGTGCGCCGCTGAAAGGCTGATTGTGATAGTTGATCAAGATGAAGCCGTGCAGCGTCAAAACACCCAGCACCGCCACGGTGCGGATGATATCCAGGTTCACGTCCCGCTTATACTCCTGCCCGATCTTCACGCCTTCGCCCCCCTTTGCCCATGGACAGCTTGTTTTACTTTATCATATCCCCTGTGCTTTGTAAAGCCGGCGCCATCGCATGAAAAAAGCCCCGCTCAGCGGGGCTTTGGGCACAAATTTTAACCGCGCTCTCCCATGGGCACATAATCGCGGTGGGGGGCCACGGCTTTGTAGGCCGGGCGGATGATCTTGCCGCCGTTGATCAATTCCTCAATGCGGTGGGAGCTCCAGCCGGTAATGCGGCTGATGGCGAAAATGGGGGTATACAGTTCCAGCGGAAGATCCAGCATGCTGTATACAAAGCCGCTGTAAAAATCGATGTTGGCGGCCACGCCTTTGTAAATGCGCCGCTTCTCGGCGATGACCTGGGCCGCCAGGCGCTCCACGGCGCTGTACAGGCGGTATTCGTCCTCGCGGCCTTTGGCCACGGCCAGTTTCTCCACAAAGTTTTTGAACATATTGGCGCGCGGGTCGCTGAGGGAATACACCGCGTGCCCCATGCCGTAGATCAGGCCGGCGCCGTCAAAGGCCTCCTTGTTCAGCAGCTTTTTCAGATGGGCGCGCACGGCGTCCTCGTCGCTCCAGTCCGGCAGCTGGTTTTTCATATCCTCGAACATCTGCACCACCTTGATATTGGCGCCGCCGTGCTTGGGGCCTTTCAGGCTGCCCAATGCGGCCGCGATGGTGGAATAGGTATCCGTGCCCGAGGAAGTGACCACATGGGTGGTAAACGTGGAGTTGTTGCCGCCGCCGTGTTCGGCGTGCAGCACCAAGGCCAGGTCCAAGATGTGGGATTCCAGGTCGGTGTATTTGCTGTCCGGCCGAAGCATGTACAGGATGTTTTCCGCCGTGGACAGCTCCGGCTGGGGGTTGTGGATGTACAAACTTTTGTCCAGTACGTAATGGCTGTAAGCCTGGTAGCTGTACACCGACAGCACCGGGAACAGCGCGATCAGCTGGATGCACTGGCGCAGCACATTGGCGATGGAATTGTCGTTCGCCTGGGTGTCGTACCCGTACAGGGTCAGCACACTGCGGGCCAGCATGTTCATCATGTCGGCGCTGGGCGCTTTCATAATGACGTCCCGCACGAAGTTGGTGGGCAGGCTGCGGTAATGGGTCAGCTGCTTTTTGAAGCTCTCCAGCTGTTCCGCCTTGGGCAGCCGGCCAAACAGCAGCAGATATACCGTCTCTTCAAAGCCGAAGCGCTTCTCCTCCATAAAGCCGCGCACGATGTCCTCCACATCCACGCCGCGGTAGTACAGCTTGCCGTCACAAGGAACTTTTTGCCCGTTTTCATCCTTGAAGGCCACAATGTCGCTGATCTCGGTCAGGCCCGTCAACACGCCGTTGCCGTTCAAGTCGCGCAAGCCTCGGTTGACATGGTATTTTTCGTAGAGCTTGGGGTCGATGGTGTCCCTGCTGATGCAGCGCTTGCTCAGCGCTTTGATCTTGGGTGTCACACGGGAATAATCGATGGTTTTATCGATCGGCATAAGTTCCCCTTCTTTCTTCATTCCTCTGATGAATTTTATATATATAATTTATTATAGCACAATTTCCGCCTGTTTTGTTAAATTTTTGTAATGTTTTTCACGAAAAAAGTTTTTTTCTTTCGCTGCGACGCATAAAAACGGGCGCTTTTCCTTTAGGAAAAGCGCCGGTTCCCGATCTGTTTTTAATGCCCGCAGGGTCCCCCTCCGCTGGATTGGCCTTCGCCGTGAGGCGCATGATGGGCGCACACGGTATCCGGGTCGTACGCCAGGGTGCCGGCCAGCAGCGCCTGCACCGCCTCATCCGCGCTGCCCGCGGCCCCCGGATACAGCCGGATGCCCGCCTCGGCCAGCGCGGTGCGCGCGCCGCCGCCAATGCCACCGCAGATCAGTGTGTCCACACCGCGCTGCTGCAGAAAACCGGCCAGGGTGCCGTGGCCGCTGCCGTTCGTAGGCACCACCTCGCTGGAAACAACGGTGCTGCCCTCCACGGTATAGATCTTAAACTGTTCCGTGTGGCCGAAGTGCCCGAAGACCTGGCCGTTTTCATAGGTAACTGCGATCTTGTTCATAATTTTTTCTCCTTTTCTTCCCGGCGCGGGGCACAGGGTGTATCGTCGGCACAGCCGGGCCGGCAGTGGCTGGCCGCCGCATGGGGCCGCCGGCAGCAGCCCGCAGCCTGGGGGCACAGGCGGTAACTGCCGCCTTCGATGACCAACCGCCGCCCGTTCACCAGGGCGTCCGCCACTTTGCGGCGGGCCGCGTCGTATACAGCCTGCACGGTGGTGCGCGCCACCTCCATCTGGGCGGCGCACTGCTCCTGCGTCATCCCTTCCAGGTCAATGAGGCGCAGCGCTTCATATTCATCTACCGACAGGGTGAGCGGCCCTTCCTTCCCACAGGCGGCCCGGGGCAGCGGGCCAAACCCTTTTGTGCGCGGCATAGCGCATACGCGCCGGCATTTCACGGGGCGCGGCATGGTCCATCTCCCCCTTCCCAGACGCCGAATATTTCCAGCTTATGTCGATAACTATTTTAACATTCTTTCCGTCATATGTCAATAATTAATCTTCCCCGCAGGGCAGTTTGGCCATATGCGCCAACAGTTCCACGGTCTTTTTCTGGAAGGCGTCCCCGGCCAGGGCTGGGTTCTGCAGCTGTTTTTGCACCAGCAGGCCGTCCGTCAAAAGCAAAAGCAGCCAGGCCAGGTGGTCGGCGTCGGCACCGGGCGCGCGCTGGGCAATGCGCTGGGCCAGGGTAGACTGGAATTGGCCGTACAGCTCGATATAGCGCCCCCGCAGCGCGTCATGGCCGGATACCCCCGCGCCGATGAGGTACAGCCGCAGGTTGCCGAACTCGTCGCCCACGCCGCGCTCCAGCACGTATTTCAGCAGGCGCGGCAGGCTGGTGTCCTTCTTCTGATTATCCACCCAGGCCAGCAGCTCGTCCATCAGGCCGCGCAGGTAGCGGTCGGCGATGTCGAACAGGATATCGTCCTTATTGCTGTAATAATAATACAGCGTGCCCTTGCTGACGCCCGCCGCCGCGGCGATCTGTGCCAGAGTGACGGTGGCGAAGTCCGAATGGCGCAGCAGCGCGGCCGCGGCATCCAGAATAGTCTCTCTCAAATTCTCATTGCGCGGTGCTGCCATGGCGGCTCCCCCTTGGTCTGTTTGTCAAACAGTATAAACCCATCCGGCCGGTTCCGTCAAATTCACGATTTTACCCATTCTCCGTTGACTTTCGCGGATGCGGTGTGTAAACTGAAATCAAGATAAGTCGGCCAGCTGACCGACAAGCAACAAAGGAGCGGATGCCTGCGTGAAACGAATCAAAAAAGTGCAAGCCGAACTCAGCCGCCGCTTTGGCGGCGCGGTGACGGCGCAGCTGGCGGAAGGCGTGCTGACGCTGACGGGCAGCCTGCCCGCCTGGCAACAGGTGGTGGAGGCCGGCCGCCTGTGCGCAGACCCCAAAGCCTGGAGCGTGGTGAACCGCATCCGCTGTACCGGCGAGGCCGTGCCGCCCATGACGCTGCCCGCTTTGCGCGACAGCGCGTTGGAGGGCCGCGCCTTTGACGTGGCGGTCATCGGCGGCGGCGTCATCGGCTGTGCTGTCGCGCGGGAGCTGTCCCGCTATGCCCTGCGGGTGGCCTTGATCGAAAAAGAGCACGACGTGGCCCTGCACGCCTCCTCCCGCAATGACGGCATGGTGCACCCGGGCATCGACCTGAAACCCGGCACGCTGAAGCAGAAGTACAACGCCCGGGGCAACGCCATGTACGGCTTGGTCTGCAAAGAACTGGGCGTGCCGTTCAAGCGCACGGGGCAGATCCTGGGTTTTACCCAGGGCTGGGCCCCTTTGGCGCTGCCCCTGGCCAAGCTGTATTTCCGCCACAACGGCGTGCCCTGCGATTATCTTGACCGGGCCGAGGCCCTGCGGCGGGAGCCATCTTTTTCCCCGGATGTGCGCTGCGCCCTCTCTTTCCCTTCCGCGGGTATCGTATGCCCTTACGGCCTGACCATCGCCCTAGCGGAAAATGCGGTACAAAACGGTGTGGAACTGTTTCTGGATACGGCCGTGACGGGCATGGATGTGGAAAACGGCTGCATCACAGCCCTGCACACGACCCGGCGCGCCTGCACGGCCAAGGTGGTCGTGAACGCCGCCGGCACCTTCAGCGACGAGGTGGCCGCCCTGGCCGGGGATCAG